>CAYPBX010000181.1:0-5784 GCA_964409075.1 uncultured Candidatus Obscuribacterales bacterium | reverse complement strand
TGTCAATACCCACCTGGGCCTGCCTTTCGGGACTAGGGTGCGGAAGTTGGGCTAGATGAACCTTGCCGATGCCATTATCAGCGGCAGGATGTCATTATAGAGAAAAACCGTCGATTTTCTTAAGACTAGTTCCAAGAGCCCTTCAAGGCGAGGCTCAGTGCTTGAAGCACCGTTGTCCTGTAAAAAGCATGGCGATTCCAGCCCGGTTGCAGGCTGCAATCACATCCTCATCCTTGATACTGCCGCCTGGCTGCACAATCACTTTTATCCCTGCCTCCGCTGCCGCCTCGATGTTATCAACAGCCGGGAAGAAGCCGTCGCTAGCCAGTACCGCACCACCAGCTGAGCTGCCTGCCTGAGCCAGAGCAAGTTGCATGCTTCTGATCCGACTGGTCTGACCGATACCAAACCCGAGCGACATGGATTTCTTGACAACGATGATAGCGTTGGATGTAAGGTGTTTGACTACAGACCAGGCAAACTCCACATCATCAGCCGACCCTGGCTCCCGCTTCGTCTCCGTCACGCATGTAAAGTGATCGCTGGCTATAGCTGCCCCCCCTTCTCTCTCTAGCAAGAAGCCAAATCCACCCAGATCGCGCAATCGCCACAAACGCCGGGATTGCGATACATTCGCCTCCCTGACTCGCAACACACGCACGTTCTTCTTCTTACCAAATACAGCCAAAGCTTCCGCATCAAAGTCAGGAGCCAGGACAATCTCAACAAACCCCTCTAAGATGCTGCGAGCAAGCGTACCACCTACCCTCTCGCTAAACCCGTAAACACCGCCAAAGGCCGATAGCGGATCGCACCGGTAAGCCCTTTCAAAGGCATCTTCCAGATCCTTCCCCTTCGCTACACCGCAAGGATTGTTGTGCTTGATAATGCATGCGCCTGGCGAGCCAATATCTCGCAATATGCTCACTAGAGCAAAGGCATCAGTGACATTGTTGGCAGACATCTCCTTGCCTTGCATCTGCTCAAATGGCGCCTCACCGACTGCAGTGTCATACCAGGCAGCCGCCTGATGAGGATTTTCGCCATACCTGAGCTCCTGACGTTTCTTGAGCAAAATAACGACTGCCCCCGGGGCCGCTTCAATTCCCGGATCAGTCAAATGCTCAATACGAGAACACTCCACCTCAGGTACAGCCTCATCCTGTGCGCAAAAGCGCCTGCCATCAAGATAGGCAGAGATGCTCCTGTCGTACGACGCCGTTCTGACAAAAGCTTCAGCAGCCAGCTCCTTGCGCAAAGGCAGTGAAAACTCGCCTCCGTTAGCCTCCAGGCTCGCAATCACCCGCTCGTACTGCCCTGGTTCGCAAACGACCGCGACTCTGGCAAAATTCTTAGCAGCGGCCCTCAGGAGCGAAACCCCGCCAATATCAATCTGCTCGATCACCTCAGCCTCGGGCGATACTTGCCTCAAGCTCTCCTCGAACTTATAGAGGTTAACAATAACAACATCGATCTCCTCTATATTCATTGACTGCAGGCATTGCCTGTCCTGGTAGGAAGGGCGAGAGAGAATGCCGGCAAACACCTTGGGATGGAGAGTTTTGACACGCCCGGCCAGTATCTCGGGAAACTTCGTCAGCTCTTCCACCCTCATGCAAGAGAAACCGTTCTCCTCCAAATAGGCGGCGGTGCTGCTGGTGGCGATGAGCTTCAGCTGCTTGAATCCCTCCAGCCTCCTGAGGAAGTGCGCCAGGCCGGTCTTATCCGTAACGCTCGCAAGTACTGTCAGCATCCTCCAATCACTCCTTTATGATTATCCCGGCGCTTTCAATAACGAGCTCTCCGGCCTTGTCTGTCACAACACCGACTTCTCTGGCCTCAAATCCGTGATCTGCAAACACAGCCACAATTCGCTCGGCTTCCCCGGATACAATCAGGCATAATCCCATTCCCATATTGAAGGTTCGATACATCTCCGATTGTTCAACCTCGACAGCAATCTTGTCAAAGACAGGCAGCACCGGCAGTGGGTTTTGGATAGAGAAGCCCACCCGTTCCTTTAAGCGGAAAAGGTTGCGCCAGCCACCACCGGTTATATGTGCAACTCCCTTTAGCGAATCCCTGAACTGCTCCACAATCTCCAGCACGGGTCGAACATAAATGAGCGTAGGGATCATGAGAACATCCCATACGCTTTTCTCCTCGGGCAGTACTTTCCTGGCCAGAGAGAGCCCGTTGGAATGAACGCCGCTGGAGGCTACTCCAACAATGGTATTGCCGCTCTCGATCTCAGCACCGGTGATGAGACTGGCTCTGGACAGCTCGCCAAGAGCAAATCCAGCCAGATCGAATTTGTCCTCATCGTACATGTCAGGCATCTCGGCAGTCTCTCCGCCTGCCAGAATCATTCCGGATTGATCGCATCCCGCGACGATTCCCTCAAGGATCCTGTCGGCCACATCATCGATCAGCTGTCCTGTAGCAAAATAATCAAGGAAAAGCACTGGTCTGGCACCCACGCAAATCAGGTCGTTGGTGCACATAGCAACAAGATCAATCCCGATTGTCTGGTACTGGCCAGTCCTGGCTGCAAGAAGAAGCTTCGTTCCGACACCGTCTGTAGTTACAGCAATCGCCCGCTCAGCTCCAATCGGGTAGACAGCCGCATACCCCCCTGCCGCCGTCCACAACCGGTCGTGTCCGGGCCGTCGCGCCCGCCTGAGGAGTCGCTGCACAAAGCGCTCACCCTTCTCCACGTCCACGCCTGAATCCTTATAACCTCGCATCGCCAACCACCCTCTCATCTCACCATAGCTACGATGTTCTTGAAGAACCTCAACCCGGGCGGATCCCCTCCTTCGGTCTTCACCTGTGTCAGGCGGCGCTGCGTCCAGGCAGGGTGCTGCGTCCAGCGCACGAACGCTTCCGGATGCGGCATCAAGCCGAATACCAGGCCTGTCGTGCCAACCAGACCTGCTATGCGAGCATGGCTGCCGTTGACATCGTCAACATAACGAATCACCCCCTGCTTTTCAATAATGGCACGCTTATCATCGGTCAGATCAATCTTAAGCACCAGCCTGCCTTCACCATGCCTGACAGGCAGATCGAAGTCATCCAGACCATCCAGGAAAGGCGATGAGCCAGGATCAGCAACTTTAAGGGACACCCATTTGTTGATGAACCTTCCACTTGCGTTTCGAGTCAGGCTAACTGTCCTGTCTCCCGAGACAGGCGCCAGCCCCATCTGCACGATCACCTGAAAGCCATTGCAAATACCGAGAACGATACCGTCACGATCAATATAATCTCGTAACGCCTCTTCCAGATACCGTTTCAGCTTAATTGCAAGAACCTTTCCACTGGCTATCTCATCTCCAAATGAGAAACCACCTGGAAGTGCCAGCAATTTGACTCGGCTGAGTTGCGATGGGCTGTCTAGAAGATCAGACACATGCATGCGCACAGAAGCAAAGCCTGCCAGATCGAGAGCCCATGCCGTCTCGCGATCACAGTTGATTCCATCCCCATAGAGAACCACAGCTTGCGGCAGAGCCATTACCCCATCCCCCACGCGTCATCAAACGGTAATACAGCCTTCCAAGCCCGACAAAGGTTTCCATAATTCTCGTCAATCAGAGCCTCACCGGTCGGCTCCAGAATTCTCAAACGTCCCGCACTAGTTACCTTTCCGATACGGAAGAACGGCACCATGCTGGCTAGCCTCTCAAATTCTACCTGCACCGCCGGATTGATTGATACCAGCAACCTGCCTGGCCCCTCACCAAATAGAGCCACATCGGTGCGTGCAACAAGAGAATCGTTTGTTACTGTCTGAGAGCGTCCCGCCACTGCCAATTGCACGACAGCCGACAACTCGACATCGCAACCAAACCCGCTTCCAATCACACACTCGGCCAGAGCCACGGCCAGCCCGCCTTCAGACAGATCGTGGCACGACATCACCAAATCCTGCCTGATTGCAGCGTGGATCATTCTGTACATTCTGATCGCCAGTTTCAGATCCAGCGCAGGAAGATAAGAAGACCCCCACCGCTGACTTTCATCGTGCACGCTTCCAGCCAAGCCCAGAGCGCCTGCGCACAAGACATAAATCAAATCGCCGGCCTCTTTGAACTCCATTGTGACTGCCTGTTCGACATCGGCGATGCGTCCGATAGCAGAGACAAGGAGAGTCGGCGGAATCGAAAGACGCAACCGGCCATCATCAAAGTCATTTTTCATACTGTCCTTGCCCGAGATCAGTGGGGTCTCAAAGGTCAGCACGGCATCTGCAAGTCCCCTGCAAGCCCGAACCAGCTGGCCAAGCTTGTATCTTCCATCGCTGTTTCTATCCGAGACCACCGGATCAGGCCAGCAAAAATTATCCAGCAACGCCAGAGAGCGCGGATCGGCGCCAACACAGACTGCATTACGTACTGCCTCATCGACAGCGCAAACAGCCATAAGATAGGTATCGAACCTGCTCAGCTGCGGACAGATGCCTACAGCAACAACCAATCCTTCCCTCCGGGCGAGAACAGGCTGAACTACGGCAGCGTCACAGGCTCCCTGCTGCAACGGACCCATCAAAGGCTTGATTACACTTCCACCCTGCACCTCGTGATCGTATTGCCTGATCACGCTCTCTCTACTGGATAGATTTGGATGGCTCAGCATGCGTTTCAAGGTCGAGCCGAGATCGCCAGGACATTCACCATGCGTCCGGTTGCCAGGTGGCGCAGACCATTCCGCCTCCAAAGTCATAACCGGCACTCCATCATGCAGAAAATCAAGATCTAGTTGTGCAACTGCCTTGTCATGCCGCGTAACAGCAAAATATCCTCGATCGTGAAACTCCCCTATCTGCGTGACCTCAACGTTGTGTTTCCTGGCCAGGCGGCGGAGGTCGGCAAAATTCCTTGTGGAGATCGTCATGCGTTCCTGCGATTCCGAAACAACAATCTCATAGTCACTCAGCCCCGGATATTTCACAGGTATGTCATCCAGCTTCAATGTGGCTCCACCGGTTATCTGCGCCATCTCCCCCACAGAAGAGGAGAGACCACCAGCACCATTGTCAGTGATACCAGTAATCAGATTCCGATCACGCGCTTCGATAATAAAGTCGAGCATCCTCTTCTGCGTAAATGGATCGCCTATTTGAACTGCTGAGACCGGAGAGTCCTGATTAAGAGATTCCGAGGAGAATGTCGCCCCATGGATGCCATCTTTGCCGACTCTACCGCCCACCATGACGATAACGTCGCCTGGTTGAGTATGCTTCCGCCAGGCTTCGTGCTCTCCTAGCATAACGGGTAGAATGCCGCCTGTACCACAAAAGACAAGCGGTTTTGCCCTGTAGCCAGGATGAAAGTATACAGCGCCGTTGACA
Source organism: uncultured Candidatus Obscuribacterales bacterium (assembly GCA_964409075.1). Classification (GTDB taxonomy): domain Bacteria; phylum Cyanobacteriota; class Vampirovibrionia; order Obscuribacterales; family Obscuribacteraceae; genus CAYPBX01. The sequence continues at coordinate 428 of CAYPBX010000181.1, read as the reverse complement.
GTGGGAATGCCGCTCTTGTTACCTCCATCCTCCACACCTTTGCGAACCCCTTTGATAATCGCCTCCGCCGGCAACATAAATGCTGAGAACGGCAGCTCTTTGCAGGGGTAAGCAAAGCAGAATACGTCGGTGTTGAAAAGCGGTCTGGCACCAAGGCCGGTGCCAAGGATGTCCCGATTAACGCCGAGTATGCCTGTCAGGGCACCGCCATATGGCTCCAGAGTGGAAGGGGAATTGTGCGTCTCCACTTTAAAACATACTGCGTTCTCATCATCCCAGCGGAGCACGCCTGAATTGTCGACAAAAACTGAAAGAAGATCCGGTCTCAGACCCCTGAGCTTCTCGGTGCTACCCTGTATGAAGGTTTTGTAGAGACTCTTGATCGTTTGTTTTGAGCTAGGAGTCGATCCATCCGATTGGTGCTCTCT
>CAYPBX010000180.1:2818-5795 GCA_964409075.1 uncultured Candidatus Obscuribacterales bacterium | reverse complement strand
CATGCCTAGTCTCGTGGGCTCGGAGATGTGTATAAGAGACAGCCTCTCACCAGCTCCGTCTGCGAGGCTGACGGTGAGCAGATAGCAGCATAGTTGATTGTATAGAGGGCCTTTTCGGCTTGATTTGAAAAGAGCTGGGCAAGCGCATAGTTGCTCAGTGTCTTTACATGCAGTCTCCGGCAACGGGCAGCTCTGGCGAGAAGTTCCAAGGGAGCATCTCTTCTCTGCTGCGCCGTCTGGCAGAAGGCGAGCCTGGACATCCAGAGCGGATCGTCAGGAAGGATATCTCCAGCTGCCCTGTAGTGTAGTGCTGCTGATCCTGGTTTGGCCTCAAGCTCGTCTGCTCCTCCCAGCAAGATCTCTTTCAGGTAGGTGCTCTCTTCATGCGAGGCGGCCTGGCGGTGTTGAGCTGCCGCTTCTTTGTTGAATCCTCTTGCTTCCAGAGCCTTGCCCAGGCAATAATGTGTAACGCTTTTGGCTGGCGCGAGTGCAACTGCCTGTCTACAGTGCCTCTCTGCTGTCTGGAAGTCGCATACGTGCAAGGCGCGATTACCAAGGGCGATGGCTACGATAAAATTGGAGTTTGCATGGGATTGCAGCTGCTTGTAGATGGCGTCGGCCTCCTCAATTCTGCCGTTGCTGTCCAGATATCGGGCAAGAAGGGCGAGGATGGAGCTGTTGCCTGGATCCAGTCTGTGGGCTAAGATGAGTGCTTGCAAGGATGCTATGTTGTTGTCGAATGCCAGGCAACGCCCGATAAACGCCAGGCAGCGAGCCGCATGCTTTCTGTTGGCAGGCAGAGCCAACGAACGTCTGTTGGCGTCGATGAGAGGCTTGACAAAGCAAGCGATCGCCCGATCCAGCTCGAGAGAGAGGATATGGTGATAACCCTCTGCCAGGACATCATTTGACTCACTCCTGGCAGTAGGGAGCGGTTCCTCTGCCTGTTCAGCTTGATCGCCAGCGTAAGCTTTCAGTTGGCAGCCAATCATTACAATTGCCAGGCCGAGAAGAATGAGCAAAAAGCGCCGGGCATCTTTATTCTGGTGTAGGTCTCTTTTGTGCATCGTCCCGCCTGGAGTGAAAGAAGTCTGCAATCAGCTCAGAGCAGATGGTCTCGTGGATGCCGCCGGTTACCTCCGGCAGGGGACAGGCTCGTCGGCTGATGAAAAGGTTGAAGGCAGAGCCTGCTGCACCGGCGACAGGATCGTAAGCGCCGAAGACCAGGCGATCGATGCGGGCCTGGATTATCGCCTCTGCGCACATCGGGCAGGGCTCCAGGGTCGTGTACAGCGTAGTACCGGAAAGGCGCCAGTTGCCCAACCTGGATGCGCCATTTCGTATGGCAATCATCTCGGCGTGGAGTGTGGGATCCTTTCCCGCCTCCTTTTGATTGTATCCGGATGCGATCATGACATCGTCAAGCACAAGTACAGCACCGATAGGAACGTCTAGCGGGGCTTTCCTGGCTTGCCCGACAGCCTCAGCCATCCAGCGGAGGTCATGACTGAGTGAATTCTCCTGATCCACTTGCCTGATCTTGTCTGCTGGTTCTGGAGCCATGCGGTTGTTCTTGCACGCATCAAACGTACTTCTTGGTAACGCCCAGGTCGAGCGCGAAGCGGTAGCCGATGATTTTGTAAAGCAGCTTGGCTACTAGAAAGTCTGGAGCAACCAGCTTTTCAATTGGGGCCAGTTCAACAATGTCTGCCGCGACCACCGTCTTCTTGACACAAAGGTGCTTTATCAAGCTTGTGACCTGGTTCCAGGTCAATCCACCTGGTTCTGGCGTGCCTGTGGAGGGCATGATGCCGCAATCGAAACCATCTACATCGATTGTAAGATAAACGTGCTCGGACAGGGATGCGATTATCTCCTCAACCCCCCAGCGCTCCTGGTGCCTGGCCCAGAAGATATTGATCCTGGGCTTCTCTTGCTCGAGCCACTCGGCTTCCTCCTTGCTCAAATTGCGGATGCCCACCTGCGTCATTAAGGGTTCCGGTAGCCCCCGGTAAATGTGGTAGCTGACACAGGCATGATTGTAAGGATTGTCCTCATACTGGCGACGAAGATCGGCATGCGCGTCGATTTGCAGCACCGAGAGATCGGAATACTTGTCAGCGCAGGCGGCGACTGCTCCGAGTGTGAGTGAGTGTTCGCCTCCAAGGATGATTGGAAACTTGCCAAAGGTTACAAGGCGAGAGACGATCTCACGCAACTCCGAAAATGGGTTTTGGGTTGCGGCTGTCACAGGCTCCATCTCGACCGGCGCGACTGTCTGAATTCCTATCTTGTACGGTTCTATCCAGAGCTCATCATCGAAGAGCTCGACCTGCTGGCTGGCCTCTAAAATTGCTCTGGGACCGTTCCTGGTTCCCTTGCCGTAGGTCGTAGTAGCCTCGTAAGGAACCGGGATAACAGCAACTCTTGCACTCTCGGGAGCAGAGTAGTCCTCATCCAAGCCAAAATAATTGCCGAGTGCGTCATTCATGGGAGTTTGTCGCGGACATGTAAGTATGACCTTGCGCTTTTATACCATCTATTCACCCTTGATTTCAGCCGGCTCCCTGAGCTTGACCGGTCCGGCCTGGTTCATGCCGCCAGCGACTGGAAGCGCGAATATGCAGCCATCCGAAGTAACAGAGAACCTACTATAGAGTTACGCACTGGCTGGACCAGGAGTACATTGGGAAAAAGCCATTGGAAATGGCTAGAGGTCCAGGGCTGGCGACTCCTCTTGTTGACATCGAAGTTTGAAACATTGCAGGGAAGTTGCATCAGAGGCTACGGGCTGAATATGTCGATGAGGAAAACAGGAGGTTCGTCCTCGTGCCGAACCTCCTGGATATCAGCGCTGGAAAGGTCAAGGGTTCAGCGCTTGGCAATGAGCTGGGTCGCCTCGGCAAGTTGAAGGTCGGCAGTGCCGCTATTTGTCACCACCTCGTCTGGCTGAATGCCTTTGCCGTGGATAGACTGC
>CAYPBX010000180.1:0-2808 GCA_964409075.1 uncultured Candidatus Obscuribacterales bacterium | reverse complement strand
GGTAATCCTCACCGAGGTGTTGTTGGGTAGGCTCCAGGTCATCTGGGCGATCCCTTTGCCGAAGGTTTTCGTACCGACAATCTTCGCCCTTCCGGTATCTTTGAGCGCGCCGGCCAGCATCTCGGAGGCGGAGGCGCTGCTTCCGTTGACCAAGACAATCAGTGGCTTGTTGCCGGACAGGTTTGGCTTTCGTGACTGCTTGGTCGTCTTGCCGTTTTCAGTCTTTTCTATTCGGGTCGTGGCGAGAACATATTCCTTGGTGTATGAGTTGCCTGCCCAGCGCCCTTTGAGAGTAGTAAACTTGCCGCTGTCGACCAGGAGAGAGAATACTCCCAGCGCTTCGCGAATATAGCCGCCACCGTTGTCCCTCAAGTCGATAACAAAGGCATCGGCCGTGGAGAGAGCTTTGAGCGCATCCTCGAACTCTTCGGCGGTATGGTTGGAGCTGAACGTCTGGATGCGGATGTAGCCCACATTGCCAGGCAGCATGCGACTCGTAACGACGTTGCGCTTGTTGTCGCGCTGTTGCCGGGCTTGTGTCAGGGCCTGGTTTCGGAAATAGGTGTAGGGATCTCCCAACGAGTCGAGCATCTTGTTGATGGCGCTCTCGGCGTCGGCAAAGCTTGCCAGCTGACCATCGTACTTGTGCTTCCAGCTCATCCAATTGTTCAGAGTGGATCGCTCAAGGAAGTTATCATCGACCAGTTGCCAGACCTGGCGGTAGTACTCCTCTGGTGTTACCCGGGCTGATTGCTTGGCGCCAGCGGTTACGGCAGAGGAGACTTTCGCTGGTGTGGGGAGTACAGAGGCGGCGGCTCCTGGCCTTCCATCGCCCGCCTGGCTGGCTGCAACTGCCCCCAGTGAGGCAAAAGTCATCGCCAGCATGGCGATGACCAGACAGAGTTTCTGTCTCATAGATACCCTTTCTGGGCGGGTGTTACTGGAGGATCAAGTCAAGCAATATGAAAATCGCTGGTCGCCACTCAAGCTCAACGAATCAACACAACGCCACGCATGGGCTGGTGCCAGGGTGTTCTATCTTGCCTGAAATGATGGTCGGTTCGGGATCTGCCGGTTTTGCCTGAGGTAGAAAGATATATCTAACAAGCTAACCTTATAGAGGTTCTGCCTGCCAGGCCAATTAGATAAATATGTGCGCTTAAGAGCGCCTGAGCTTTATGGTTCGTTTAGCTCTGCCAGGCTCGCGGCACTTGTAAACGGGGACCACCGGAGAGCAATACCTGTCAGGTAAGATTCTCGATGCTCTTACGGGAGCGGCCAACGCTACCCCAACAGTATTACGCTTCAAAGGAGCGCAGGGAGTCCTCAAGCGCAATCTTGGCGGTGGTGGCGGGATCTCTGCGTTTGACAATGAGAGGAGTCTGGAGCACAAACTTCTCCCCGGGGAAGCCCAAGTTTCTTATCCTACCGCCGGGCACCACAACAGCTGTCGCCGGCACCCGGCCAGAAAATTTTTCGCCGGTCTCAACATCAATGATTGGAGTAGCTGCAGTAATTATTGTTCCTGCTGCTATGACAGCTCCGGATTCAATTAGGCACCCTTCGTAGATGCCGCAGTTGCCACCGACGAATACATCATCTTCGATAATCACCGGCCTGGAATTTGGCGGCTCCAGCACGCCACCGATTGTGGTGCCAGCACCAAGGTGGACGTTCTTGCCGACGCGGGCGCACGAGCCAACCAGAACGAGTGAGTCAACCATCGTGCCTTCATCGATATAGGCGCCAATATTGACAAAGCTCGGAGCCATCACGACCACCTTGTCGGCTATGTAGCTTCCTCTGCGGATTGATGAGAACGGCACAATGCGATTTTTCTGGGATGAGAGATGCCTGAGCGGGATCTTGTCCCAGAAAGGACCCTCCTGAAGCTTTTCGACCGGCTTGAGCCGGAAGTAAAGGAGTATAGCCTTCTTTACCCAGCTATTTACACTCCAGCTGCCGTCGCCTTGTCTCTCAACCACGGCTATTGAGCCGCTGTCCAGGCCGTCCAGAACCGCTTCGAGACACGAGAGCGCGTTGCCAGGGAGAGTACCGACCTCCCACAAGCGATCGATCTCCACTTTGAGCTTGCCGATCTCAGTGATCACGGTCTGCCCTTTGTATCTGCCATGAGTCGCCTAGCGGTTTCAGCCAGAATAGCCGCGCCTATGTAGAGCCCAGACTCATCTATATCAAAAGTCGGGCTGTGATGGGCTCGTCTGTCATTGGCAATCTCAGCGCCAAGAAACATGAACGCCCCTGGTGCTGCCTGAGCCAGCATGGAGAAATCCTCGCTCCAGGTCTTGGGTGGCAGGGTAACAACGTTTTCACTGCCAATGAGATCCTGAGCGGCCTTGCTCATGATTGAGACAACCCTGGCATCATTGACGGTGGCAGGATATCCGAGCTCCCAATTGAGCTCGTAGTCTCCGCCGAGCGCTCTGGAGATGGATGAGACACGCTCAAGCTCGTTTATGAGCTTCTCTCGCGCTGCCTGGCTGAAGGAGCGGATGGTTCCCTGGAGGGTCACCTGGTCCGATATAACATTTCCGCGCGTGCTGGAGCTGTGGACAGACCCGATAGTAAGCACGGTAGGCTCTGTCGCCGGCAGGCGCCGGGAAACTATCTGCTGTGCTGCGGCGATGATCTGCGCGGCTATAACTACAGGATCGATAGTTGTCTCCGGGTAGGCGCCGTGCCCACCCTTGCCTTTTACCGTGATTTTGAATATGTCGGCGGCTGCCATTACTGCGCCTTCCATTACGGATACCTTTCCGGCCGGCACGGTGGCATCGACGTGCAGAC
>CAYPBX010000179.1:0-5805 GCA_964409075.1 uncultured Candidatus Obscuribacterales bacterium | reverse complement strand
GGCACTAGCTTTGATCCCACGCACATCTGGTGGTCGAGCCATCTTTCACCGCGACTCGATGCACCATCTCGACAAACCGTGCCCCGAGCGCCCCGGCACCGAACTTTGCTTGCACTTGCTCTTGCATTAAAGAGAGCACCGCCTGTGAAGGCGGGTGGTTGCGCAGCTCCTTGAGCCTGATGGCAAGATTTCCTGGACGCGAGAGATCCGTCATCCAGCGGTCATCGCCGAGAATATAGCGCGCACCGGCATGCGGATGGCAGACAACCGGCAGTCCTGCCATAGCGGCTTCCACTATGGCGCTGCCCAGCCCCTCCTGTAGACTGGGCAGCACAAAACAGTCGGCAAGACACAAAACTTTCGCCACCTCCTGCCGCGGTAGCGTTTGCCAGCTCACTCGCCGCCCAAGGAGTCGTCTGGCAAGCCCCTTCAAAGACGGTGTTTCTGTCTCGGGTTGCCCGCAGGCAAGAAGCTTCACAGTTGGATCGTTCAAGCTGGCTATCTCTTCGATTAGATAGTCCAGCCGCTTGTGATACCGGTTCCAGGCAGCCAGGCAGATGACCACCCAGTCCGATTCCGTATACCCGTACCGTCTGCGCAGCTCTTGCCTGCTCTCGGCAGGTCGATCGTACACACTCAGGTTCGGCAGCACCTCCATGCGCGTCGAGGGGATGCCATGATCTCTGGCTTTCAGGTAAGCATCCGGCTCCAGATGCTGTATGTAATCGAAGAGCTCATAGGTAGGGGGATTGAACGGCGCTCCGTTGGCGAAAATAATACGATAGTCCAGTCCCAGAAGGTGACGAAAGCCGTCCAGAAACTGAGCTAGCGGAACCTCCTTGCTCCAGACAATGTGCGGTCGCCAGGAGATGAGATGGGGAATGAGCGCGAAAGCAAAGCTTATCTGCTCTATGACATAGGCAACCTGCCAGCGCCTCTCAGTATCCAGAGGGAGCCATCGAGCCAATCTGCGGGCAAATGTCGAGTCGCGCCTCACGGAAGCTACTCTGGTTGAATCTTCCCAGTTACCGCCTGAAAAGAGCCGCACGGCAAGGCGATCGTTATCCTTAAGCGCCTCGTACCAGGTAGCTGTGGAGATCTCGAAGCCACGGTGCACATGCCCGAGACCGGAGGTCAAAAGAGCTAGCTTGATTCTCTGTGCCACCGAGAGTCCTCAAAAGGTAATCCGCTTATCTTACTATTCTGGCGTTTGCGGCTCTCTTGTCATGTCGTGGGCAACTAAAAACTTTCCAATTACATCAACAACAGCCCTGGAATTCAGTGGGCCCTCAATCAGATCGCTTGCGCCTAACTCTATGGCTTGCCTTCTCATTCCCGGGTAAGCCTGCCTTTTTGTGACCACAACAAATGGAATCGGCGCCAGCTCAGGATCTCCCTTCAGTTCGGACAGCAGATCAGCAAAGCTGCCATCGGTCAGCTCCTCTCCAGCGATAACAAGATCCGGCAGCGACTTATTGGCAAGAAATAGAGCTAGAGCACAGCTGCTTGCTGTCATGACCTCATGACCACCCGGAGCCAAAGCGTCCCGAATCAGCCTTCTCAGGAACGGGGATCTGTCTGCGACAAGTACGGAAACAACCAATTAAAATCTCTTCCCATCGGCCCGACAAGCCACCGTTCAAAAATATCAGGCTTTTATGAGAGTATAAAGAGCTCATCCTGAACACGCCTTCAGTAAAAGCCAGGCAAGATGGTTCTAGCTTCGGGCTTCGCGAATCCTCAAGTTGCCATCGAACCGCAAAACACAGCAGGAAAGTCACACCGGAGGCAGTTAACTTAAGATATACCGTCGGGCAGGAGCTGGACCCATGGAAGAAAGCAAGGAGATCGGCAAGCTGAAGGCCTGCCTGATCGGCAAGCAGATCAAGCAAGGTACAAGCAGCCTGAAACAATTTGCCATCGAGCTGACCGAGGAGCCGGCTATTTTGCTAGAGGCAGACGGAGATGCTTCTTGCCCGACTGTCTCCATCTCGGCTCCGCCGAAATCAGCGCTACCTAAGATTGAAGAGGCCGTCTGCCTGGTGGACTGGAGTTGGCTTGGCGGAGCCAGGATTGTCAATCTCACCATAAACGATACCAGAGTGATTCTCGATCTCGGTGAGCTGGGACCACTCACTGTGACAGCTGCCGCCTGGAGGGGAGCTCCCTTTTTGTCTTTCCTGCCTTACAAGCCGCAATGAATCTCATGGTCGTTGCCGGCACAACCTGCATTATGCTGCCCAAGAAGGTCTAGCTTATAAAAGTAAGTCGATAGAGTGCAGGGAGAATCACCGGAAGCACAGGCGCCCCCACAGACCGCCATCAGGCACAGCGGCTTATCCGTCAGCCTTCTCCACCACCGGCTGGCAAAATCAGTGAGGATCGTCTCCGGGACAAATTTATCTGCCTGAGGCTGCAGGTCGGTGTGCACGCCTGGTTGCCCCTCCTTGAGATCCCGGCTCAGCCTCAAGGGATGGGGCGTCATATCGCCCCGGCCTGACGGTTTTTCACTGGAGGGAACATCCTCGGCGCTGCAGGACGGGCCTGAGGTAAGGATTACCAAAAGCATCATAGCCCGGCAGGCAAGAACCACCAGGGGCAACCAGCTCATGGGCTCAAAACCCCCTGCGGACTATCCGGCATACCGGGCAGCGGACTCCACCTGGCACAGGAGCAGCGCCTACAGCCAGCATCAGCGCAACGCCGGCAATGGCTCCAGCTGTCAGTCCCTGCTGCCGGCGGCACGAACGGACAGCTACAGGCATCTCGGGGTTAGGAGTCTGCCATACCTGCCCCGCTGCTCCGGATCTCGCCTGCAGCCCATAGGCACCGGCCAGCTGCCCGGTCGCCACCGCATTGAGACTGAGCTGCCTGGCACAAAGCTTGTTCTCGACCGCCACAATAGCTGCCTGAATATCCGCCTGCCCCAAGCTCACCCTGTCTGCCAGCTGATAGTGATAAAGGGACCTCTCCAGGTTGCCACTGCCTTCAGCCATCACCCCCAGATTGAAATGAGCGTTGGGATTGTGGGGATCCTCTGCCAGCACGAGGCTGAACTGTCTGTGCGCATCTGCCAGCCTGCCCGCTTCAAAATGAGTCATCCCCTCTGTGATCAGCCGATTGATCCTCTCCTGGAGCCGCCCGGTCACTTCTATCCTGCCCTGATGAACCGCTTTGCCTGGAGCCGAGGGGCGCGCCTGGCGTCCGATCCTATAGCCAGGCGCAACCGGCACATCAATATCCTTGTTCTGAATAATCCCCGGATCCGATGAGCCTGTCTCGGGAAACGCAAGCACCGGCTGTGCCAGGAACGCCGCCTGTAGGAGAGAGACCAGGCCGATCATCCTCAAGCGTCCTGCTCCGGTACGAATCTCCAGCCAGACCGGGCGGCAGGACTTGTGCAAATTTCGACAAAAACAATAGTTCATAAGGCAATCGTGCCTGCCAGTTCAGAACCCATCCTTCTAATGACATCTTACCCGACCAGCAAAATCCAGGCTCATTACAAAAAAACACGCCCAGGGAGCGTAGCGAAGCGAAGGGCTAGGTTACCCGAGCCCGGAGCGAAGCGGAGGGTTCCGGCCCAGGAACCAGAAGCGGAGCGTGACAGGAGCGGACCGGCGACGCAGGAGCCGAGGGAGCGGCTACAGATAAATCAACGATAGTCGAACCAGGGGCCAATGTAGTCGAAGGGAAAGGCACAGGAGGCGTTGCCGACTAAAACACTAAGGACTACCTTGCGGTGAGGCTCGTTCTTAAAAAACACCACGCTTGTCCGCGACTCCCCCGGCTCCAGGATTACAGGATAGAGATCCATCTCCCGCTCAATGTTGCTGAGAAACTTGTCCGGCTCAGCCAGCGGATGATTCCGGGCGTATTCACGCTCCAGGGACAGCAAATCCAGCGTCTTATGCCGATCCACTATCCAGTTGCCGAAGACACCGAAGATGTTCTTGCGGAAAATGTTGTCCGGATTTGGAGCTTTTCCATGCCTGGTCTTGGGAGGAACATGTGTGTTCTGCAGCTCCCTCAGTGTCGGCTGTTTGAAGGTCAAAGAGTACATTGTCTCCATCTCCAGCACGTAATCGAAGGTAGATGGATTGAGAAGCCTAAGCGGTTTGGCATCCGGCTCGACTCTGTCCATGGTGATCGGGCCCAGCCCGACCTTAACTGGTATCCGGCCGGTATTTGCTACCGAAACCAGCACGCCCAGCACCTGCCGCTGGTCCAGCATGGTGGCAGCAACCTTGATCTCCTTAACCGTGGTTACCTTCAGCGGGTACTTGCCTTCCGAAATCAGGTGGCTTGAGGGAAAGCCATTGTCCCAGGCAAACTCCACAACTCCAGCAGTCCAGGGCGGCCTGGCGAAGTCGACTGCCGCTTCCTTTATGGCAGTTGCGCGTGCGTGCAAACGATCCGATTGCCGGTTATCTCCGCTGCCTCTGGCAAGCAGAGCCTGATCCCTCAAGGCATCAGCCAGGAGAAGATCTTTGAAGCCGCCGTCCTTCTCGAGGATCTTTACAGCCCGACTGATAAGGTCATGAGCATCCAAGGTCAACCCCCGGGCAGCGCGAGCCCGAGCAAGCAACATCAGGCTTCTGCCGGTTGCCCGGGGATCCGGGTCGACGGTCTCCATCTGCAGCCGGAGCGCTTCCTTTGCTAGCTTCTCGGCTGCTTCAGCGTCGCGATGCAAGGCAAGCTTGAGCCAGGACAGCCCACAGAGAGTCTGAGCCACCGCCTGCGATCGCCTGCCGAAGACCTCTCTGGCAGGCGAAAGGACGCCAGCAAAGAGCCGTTCAGCCTTCCTGTACCTTCCGGTTGCCAGATATACCTCCGCCAGAGCGCTCCTTGCCCGCACGCGCTCAGCTGCCCCGCGCCCGCCCCTTGCCGCCTCCGCAACTGCCTGCTTGAGCCTGGCCTCCGCCTGCGGGTAGATCCGCTGTCGGGCAGCTTCGACACCGGAGCCATAGAGCTCATCCCAGAGCCTGCGCTCATAGGATGCCTGTCCTTGGAAAAGCAACGAATCTGTAGTCGGCACTCCGGCAGCAGCTGTACGAATCTCGTAGCCTCCAGCCGGCAGGGCCAGCCAGCTTGCAAAAGACGCCAGAACAAAGATAGCTGCCTTAAGACAGCGCCGTCCATACCGGCCGGCAGCAAGATTATCCAGGCTCAGATCTGCCAGGCGCATATTGCTACCCACAACTTAACATGACCCGGAAAGTCATGCCTGCCCTTATCGCCTTTAAGAGCTCATCGGGCGCTATTTAAGTTTACTACCGCCTGAGCATTAAATTTAGTCAGCCGAGCTCCAGCGTCTGGCTTCGCCCTCCATGAGGACTTTCCAGAGCGGCGTGCCGTCAGCACCGTAATCGATGTTTAGGACTTTGATGCGGATACGGCGCGCCGTCTTTTGTTGGTACAAGGCAGAGATCTCGGAGAATCCCTGGTGCAACAGCCGCCTCCATTTATCCACAATGGCAACCTCATCAATCCTTGTCTGCTCCACAGCATCCACACCCAGCGCAGTTACCCTGTTCCTGAGCGGATAGAGCAGATTGATACCGCCCGGGACAAGCGCCGGACCGTAGGTTGTAGTCAGCTTTAACCTCAAACCGCCTGAAAATACCACATCGCTTGCGCGCACCTGGATCAGCCCGTCTGGTTCCTCAGCAATGAGAAGCTCAATCCAGCCTCTTTTGCCGAGCTTGAAGAACCGCTCCACCTCCTCGAGAAACCGGCGGCTGTACCAGTCTTTGTGGCTGTCTCTTATACACATCTGACGCTGCCGACGATCTTACGCGTGTA
>CAYPBX010000178.1:0-5821 GCA_964409075.1 uncultured Candidatus Obscuribacterales bacterium | reverse complement strand
GGCAGAGTACGAGCGATTCCTTCGCTCAGGAAAGTTCTCCTTCCATGGCTACAGGATGTTCGAGCAGGTGGTTCGGCAGGAGCCTCAAGGCGGCACCTACGAGCTCCTGCCTTTCTGGGAATACAGAAGGCTTGTAAGCGCCGCCACGTTCGACGATCCGTCCCTCCAGACAGATATCGCCATGATTAACTGGACGAGCAACGACATGCGCGATCGCAATATCATCGATATGCCCGCCTCGGTGGCCGCAAAACATCTCAACGAAGCTAAGCTGCTCAGCCTGGGCTTCCTCTACTGGCTGCAGACAAGCGCCCCCAGGGATGATGGTGGGGCCGGATATCCTGAGCTCAAGCTCAGGCCTGATCTTCTCGCAACGATCGACGGGCTATCCAAACATCCATACATACGGGAATCACGCAGGATTATCAGCCGGACTGCTGTTGTAGAGCAGGATATCTCATCCGCCACTAATCCCGGTGCGCGAGCGCGCTTCTTTCCCGATTCTGTCGGGATTGGCCATTACCCGATTGACATTCACGGGAAGCACAATATACCGGTCTCCTGCAGGCAGACACGCCCCTTCCAGATCCCGATCGGCGCCCTGGTGCCGCAGGGAAGCCCGGCGTTGATTGCAGCAGCCAAGAACATAGGCACCACCCATATAACCAACGGCTCCTACCGCCTTCATCCGGTCGAGTGGGCCATCGGCGAGGCAGCAGGCAGCCTAGCCGCATTTGCCCTCAAGCAACACGAGAGCATTGACGCTATTCTCCAATCTGAGCGGCTAATCAGGAGGCTACAGAAAGCTCTTGTCGGCAACGGCGTACCTATCTACTGGTTCAGCGACATAGACGACAGGCACCCTGCATTCGCGGCTGCACAAATGCTGGCCACAAGCGGAGTCTTGCCCGGAGCAGAAAATGATCTCTATTTCCGCCCCGAAGACCCTATGATTCGTCGTGACGCTGCCCTGGCAGTAGCCAAGCTTATGAACCTGACTTACAGCAATAAGACATCCAACCTGCCAGCAGACGTTTCTAAGCAGGACCCGCAAGCAGAGGCAATCAGCAGCTGTATCGCAGCTAGGCTTCTACCTGCCCGTAAAGATGGATTGTTTCATGGTGATGAAGCTTTGGAAAGATCCGATCTCATCGGCTCACGTCGTGCTAGATTGGCAGGCAGCAATCTGGATAATCTCAAAGACATAACTGTAAGCAGAGGCGATTTTGCGCGCTGGCTTTATGGCATAAGCTGCTACAGGCAGCGCCGCGGCTGGCTCTTGTAAGGTAAAACATTTCGGCACCGGTCGCCTGGGCAGGATATTTCCGCTTGAGCGTGGAATATTGTTGACGTTAAACCCGCCGATTAGACATTGCAGAGAAGCTAAGGACTGTTGCCCTTCTCGCCAGTCTGTAATTCTTTATGCATACACTGCGTTGCTTCTGTCTTTCCCTGGCGCTTGTTGCTTTTACGCTAAGCGCAAGCTCAATGACAGCCTCTGCTGCGCCTGAATCCAAAGACCAAAAGGGCTGGCTCATCAATGCTCTAGCAAAGAGAAGAAGTACCTCAGCCAGGCCCACCGTAGCACTGGCACTCGGCGGTGGCGGCATGCGGGGAGCAGCTCATATTGGTGTTCTCAAAGCGCTCGAGCAAGCAGGCATTCCGATTGATTACATCGTAGGCAGCAGCATAGGCTCTGTCGTTGGCGGTCTGTACTGCGCTGGTGTACCGCTGGAGAAGATTGCTGAATCAGGCCGAAACGGGAGCATGTACGAGGCGTACATGCCACGCTACGTAGCTCTTAAGCTCGCGCTGCGGCCGCTAGCCAAGCTTACATATCTTTTTCACAAGGCTCCTTCTGGAGGACTGACAAGCGGAAAACGCTTTGAGCGCTTCCTCGAGCGACTATTGCCAACAGGAGTCGAAACGACCGATGACCTGCCCATTCCCTTTGCTTGTGTAGCTGCCCGGCTTACAGACGGCAAGGCCTGTCTTCTCACCAAGGGCAAACTGACGAACCTGATCCGCGCCAGCTCCAGCATTCCTATCCTAGTCTGCCCAGTCGAGATCGATGGACATCTCTACACCGACGGGGGAATTCGCAACAACCTGCCTTGTGCCCAGGCCAGGCGTACAGGCGCCGACATCGTCATTGCTGTTTCCGTGGATGAAGACCTAGAAAAGCTACCCCCAGAAAGATTCACATCGCTGCGCCAGATATTCGGACGCGTCGTGGATGCTGCTCTGGTCGAGCCTGACGAACTTAAGGCCCGCTACGCGGACATCATCATCCGCCCTAAGCTTGCCGGCATTCCTATCCTCTCAAAGAAAGCCAGCTGTATCGCTTCAGCGATTAAGGCCGGAGAGGAGGCTACACGCCAAGTCCTGCCTACAATCAGGAAAATGATGAGCAGGCAAGCTGCCTCGAAAGTGGCTGCCGTCCTCGAGCGCCAGCCGGACATTTTAGTGGCCCCTACAGCAAGTATACCTGGCTATAAAGGCAGTATCAGCGGTCATTGAAAGAGACCAGATCAAGCAGATTAAATCGGCGGGAACATAAAACCGGTCGGGGCGTCCTGGTTACGAAAAACTCTCTGCGGGGGGAAAAAGATGAGATACCGACAGTTAAGCCTGCTTATAGGCACGTCACTTGCAATTACCTGGAGTCCGGCAAGCCCGACGTCAGCCCAACACTGCCTTCTGCCACAGAACATCCTGGCCAGCAAACTCGAGGAGCCTGCCACCACAACACCGCCAAAACTGCCCTCACATAAGAAGGACACTAGCCGTACAGAAGATGTCGTGGGCGTGGGGCTGGTCATTAAGGTTGGTGGCACAAAAGCTAAAAGCAGGCCAGCAGACAATAAGCTGGAAACTGGCGCCAAAATCGAGGTTCCTCCCATCTCTAACTCCCACCCGGTGTTTATCATTGACCTGGTCAAGGAGAGCCCCGCCGATCAGTCAGGGCTCAAGGTTTTAGACCGAATTACACGAGTCGACGACCTTGACGTAAATGGCTTGAGTCTGGGCAAGGTTGTGGAGCGCATACGCGGGAAGGTAGGCACTAGGGTCACATTGACAGTTCTGCGCACGGATGAGGTTGGCGCTGCAGAGGAGAAAAGTTTCACCCTCGTACGCAAGCGCCTGAGCGTGCCTGCCCATTTACAAAACTAGATATTCTGATTCGCTGTCAATTGCAAGCTGTCGACCTGAATCCGACCCTACGTTCAGCCCGCTCATCGAGTGGTTAAGCCCCGATCTGGAGCATGGCTCCTGCTCTTGCCTGGTGCAGACTCCGGCCCTGCCGGCTGTTAAAATGACAGCCTGGCGGCTCCAGATTCAGCCACGCTTGTGGTGATCCGCCCGCCAGCCAGGGAGAAGCACGCTGATGACAGTGGCTCTGGAGCCAGATAGACAACCGTCCATACAGGCAGTCAGGCTAACAAAGGAGTTCGGGAGCCGGGTCTGTGTTGACTCCTTGAGCTTCTCCGTTTATCCCGGCGAGCTCTATGCTCTGCTGGGGGATAACGGCGCCGGCAAGACAACGACGATAAATATGTTAACTACGCTCTTGACCCCAACCAGCGGCGAGTCATATATATGCGGTTTCCACAGCCAGAGGCAGGCTGAGGATTCGAAGGCCCTCTTTGGCGTAGTCTCTCAGGATATCGCCATCTACCAGGAGCTGACCGCATATGAGAACCTCGCCTTTGTGGCCGAACTATACGGAATACCGCAGGCAGAGGCCGACGAAAGAGTAGAGCAGCTCCTAAGGCACGCCGGGCTCCTTCAGCGCGCCAACGATAGAGCCGGGGAGTTCTCTGACGGCATGCAGCGCAAACTGTCCATAGCCACCGCCATTCTCCATGATCCCAAGGTCCTCTTCATGGACGAGCCGACTGTCGGTCTGGATCCTGGCGCCAGAAGGCAGATATGGGCAACACTCAAGGTTCTCAAAGAGCAGGGGGTCACCATTCTCCTCACCACGCACTACCTGGAGGAAGCCGAGATTCTGGCCGATAAGGTGGGGATCATCCGCCAGGGCCAGCTGGTGATTGAAGGCACAGTGGAGGAGCTGCGCCGGCAGATAGGCAAAATCCGCAGCATCAGCATCACTCTGGCAGCCAGGCTCCCCGATGCCGATCTGGAAGAGAAAGTGAGCAGCTTGAGGGATCGCCTTAATGCAGGGGTTAGTTACGATCCTGTCGGCAATACGATTGTGATACCACAGCCGCCTGATACCGAGCTCGCCGACTGCCTTGAGAGCGCTGTCAGCTGGCTCCGCCGGGCCGGCCTGCCTTTCGCGAGCATAGCGACCAGGCAGCCAAGCCTTGAGGAGATATTCCTTTCCATCACACAGGAAGATGCCACTGCCGGTGCTATCGCTGCCGGTGAGGCAGCCCGATCCGGAGAGCATTAGCCTAGGGCCCGAGCCATGCTTAACCAAATACTTGCCATAATGCACAAGGACAACATTCAGTGGACCAGGCGCCCGCTCTACTTCATCTCTAGTGTTCTCCTGGCGATTTTAATCATATGGGTGGTGGGCAATACACTCGCTGGCGCTACAGCAGTGCCTTTCGGTGTCTACGATCCATCCGGTATCAGCGAGCTGCCGCATCATCTGGCCGAATCAGGCAGATTCCTCGTGCGCGAGTATGAGGACCTCGACACAGCCAAGGCCGATCTTGCCGCTGGAAAGATCCTTGTCCTTGCCAACGTCTCCCAGGACCCGCTCGAGGACGAGGTGCAGATAATCACCGAAGGGCACAATCCGCTGGTTGACATGCAGGTATCAAGCGAGATTCTGACTGTGCTCACAGAAAAGGCCGGTCGACTGTACCTGCCCTTGCGCTCAACCTCCTTGTTTCCAATTGACTTTGATCTGAGGGATTACATCACGCCAGGACTGGCCGCCTACCTCTGTTATGTGCTCGCCTGCATGAATCTGGGCTTTTCCTGGATTTATGAATGGATGGAAAAGACCTACCGCCAGATCATACTCGTCCCACACGGCCTGCGCTCGGCCATTATCGCCAAGACCATAACAGTCACCCTCGAGGCCTCCCTGGTGCTCTGGCTGGCGCTGGCACTCACGGCTCCTACGGTCGGCTTTACGCTCGGGAACAACTTTGCTTACCTTGTGTTCTTCACGGTCCTGTCCATGTTCTGCTTCACCTGTCTAGGGCTGGGCGCCGCCTGCCTGCTCAAGACCATCCGCGTTTACACCATGGTCGTTTCAATACTGGGTGTAGGGCTCATGTTCATAAGCGGAGTGGTGATACCGGTGGAAGCGATGCCCGAATGGGAGCAGATAGGCGCCAGAGCATTGCCGATGTATTACTCCGCCGACGCCTTCAAAGGAATTATGCTGGGCACACCCGCCCACTATCTGCGAGACTGCCTGGTCTTAATCGGCTGGAGCCTTGCCGGGCTCGTGGCTGCCTCTGTGCTCCTGTCCAGGCGGCGCGCGCATTTGTAAATTAATCGCTCCGCTTTCATCCGCTTCGCTGCCTAAAAGCAATAGCCAGGTCCCTCCGCCTCGCTGCCCGGGCATAATATTCAAGAGTCGCCATGGCTCTTCGTTACCTCGCCGCTTCGGGAGCGGCGAGGTTTTATTTAGATGGCTTTCAGGGAAAGTTAAATCTGTGTGGATAAGGCAGAGACCACATCGAGAAAGGATCAGGGGTGCAGACGCAATTGCCTAACCGTAATCAACACCATTCAGTCAGTGATTACACAAAGCCCCCCGCCCGGAAGACGCGAAGAGCCGCCCGGGCAATCTACGGCATCACTCCTGCCCGGAGTGCGTCCAATCTCA
>CAYPBX010000177.1:0-5825 GCA_964409075.1 uncultured Candidatus Obscuribacterales bacterium | reverse complement strand
ACCTGTGTCGTTGATGCCGGGCCCGGCGTCTTTCCGCTTCTCTCCGGCGAGAAGGTGAACAGCTCCCTTGTCGTCATGCGCAGGGGAGCTGTCGGGAAGAAAGGCCCTGGCGCGCTCTTTTTTGATCTGTCGGGTTGCAAGGAAAAGCCGGAGCGCCTGCTCTCCTCGATAAAGACCTTTAGTGGCGGCGAAAGCAGCAGTGTGATTTCACGGCAGATCAGCGAGTTCAGATCCTATCCGCATGCATCCTTCAACTACCGCTGCCCGTCTCGAGTGAACGCGATGCTAACCGGCATTTGTCGTCTGGTCTCGGTGGCAGAGGTACGCCAGGGGCTTGCCACCACCGACAACTCCAGGTTTCTGCGCTATCGCTGGGATGTGCATCCGCAGGACCTCGGCAAACGCTGGTTTCCTTACGTAAAAGGTGCCGGAAGCCAGCGGTGGTTCAGCCCAATCGAGCACGTGGTCAACTGGCAGGATGAAGGTGCTGAGATCAAAGCCGCAGTCCGAAAGGCATACCCTTATCTCGAGGGCGAGACTGCCTGGGTGGTGAAGAACGAGAGCTATTACTTCAAGTCCGGGCTGGTATTTTCATTTGTCAACGCACAGGTTTTAGCTGTCAGGCACATGCCTGCAGGATGTATCTTCGATGTTGCTGCCTCGGCTATATTCCCAACTAATGGGCAGTCCGACTTTCTTCTTGCTTATCTGAACTCGGCCTTTGCTGGAGCAGCAGCTGCCTGGCTGAACCCCACCATCAATTTTCAAGTTGGTAATCTCAGGCAGTTGCCTGTTCCTGATTTCGACAGATCCACTGCCAGAAGGTTGACGCAGTTAGGCCGAGAGTGTGTAGAGCTGGCAGCCAGAGCCTGCCGTCTGCGTTCTGCTGTCGTGGAGGGGGGCTTACCGGAGGCGATGGCTGACGCATTCACAGCTGTGGATCCGACTACAGCCTACCGCAGCGCATCTGCCGAGATTGACACGGCCAGGGCCCGCTTGCCTCAACTGCAAGCCGAGATCGACTGGCTGGTCGAAAGCAAGATGCTGGACCTTGCTTTGGGATTGGGAATTCCTGTCCGTGAATTTAAGCAGTGGCTCCAAGATACTGTCGCGACCAGATCGCAGAGAGAAGAGAAGCTTACGGCCCAAGAATATGCCAAGCTTCTGATCGCTGCTGCCATAATGAAAGCCACCCAAGGGTCACAGCTGGGTCCAACCGCAGATAGCTTCGTCCTCCAGGCGGTCCCTCAGGCGTCGTTTCTCATCCTGCCCGGGATTTGCCCAGAACAAATCAGTCGCAGTCTGGGACTAAAACCGGAGACGGCAAGATGGATAGAGAGCGTGATGGAAAAGTCGATTCACGCCTACCTACTCAACGATTTCACGAAGGATCAGTCACGCCTTTTCAGAGGCAGTCCTCCTCTTTTTGCCATTAAGATCGACTCTGCCGGCTCGCTTCTCCTTTTGTCAGCCAGAACTCTGCGTGGCCTCTTAGCAGAAAGCCCAACGCAGACTGCCTTTGAGCAAAATGCGCAGGATAGGCTGGCCTGGCCGACTGACCTTCTCGATTCCGATGGACTGCAAGCTGTCGACGATGGCCAGCACTGCATCAGCAACGCCACTAACCGCATACATGCTCTCTTTCCAATCTTGAGCGCTTTCAATGATTGGACTGGCAAGCAGCTGGCCGACATCCTCAGCCAGGCACAGTCTCGAATGTAGGCCGCATCAATTTGTAGTCGCTCGGTCGGCGGCTGAGCCGCCGCTCGCTTTACTACGCTCCGGGCTCGTAGTAACCTGCCCTTCGCTCCGCTGCCCGGGCGTAGGATTCTGGAACCTTTCGCCTTGCTCCTCGGGCATAAGATTCGATAATGGTCAGGAGCATTTTAATGTCGTGTTTGAGTCGATAACGCATATATCTCCGTACAAAAGCAGACAACCGGGAGGGGAGACATGCCTGGAGTGCCTGTCCTAGCGAGCAAGCAGCGTCCATCCAGCGATCTTGCCTGGTGTACATCAGGCGCTGGCGATTGCGCGCCTGAGACGAGAGTGCCACAAGACTCCCTGTTTAACGCTTTGACCCGAAGTCGTCACAGCCCCGATCGGGCTGTGACGACTCTTCTTTGCATAATCACTTCGCAAAGCCACGCTGCCCACGAGGCAAGACAGACGCGTCTCTCTACACCGATCGACCTGATTACCTGGAGAGCAACTCGCCTCATGGCGATTAGTGATTCCGGGACAGGGTGAGATGACATCCGGCGAGATTGCCACAACCAGAGATGTAGGTAGAGCAAGATCTGAGGAGGCTCAGGTCAATCGTTGGCATCTCCTGCCCTCAGCAGATGACCTCACCCTGTACGGCTGGCGCCGGGATCAGACTGAGTGCTGGAAGCAAAGCTCTCTTGCCTTGCAGCTTCCACTCCTGGATTTACTACCTAATCTACAACTATCCATCAGGGCCCTAGAGCGTGGTGCACTACAGAGGGACAGCAAATCGATCCCCGACGAATCGGCTGTACCAAGAGACGTTGTAATTACAGGCAGAAGCGGAGCGCGCGATACTGTAAGCGGTATTACGCCGCTGGCGGGTGAGAGTCTTATCCAGTTGCTCAAGCGTCTGCACCCAGACTTACCGGAGAGCCAGCTTCCCCACGAAGTAAGACAGATCTTGAAATATAACAGGGATTACGGCAACGATCTAGGTGATGGCACAAGCCTGGACAGCTCGGCAACAGTATATCTGACTTCAGTTAAGTATCTGGATAACCTGGGCCATATAGCAAAGGTCAAGTGCCCGACAGGCAAGGCAATAACATACGACCGCAGCGCCAACGGCAGTCTGCGGTGCTACGAAATCCGCTCTCGGCAAGGAGCAATCATCGAAACCGGTGCCCTTGTAGCGCCAGGTCTGTGGAGCGTAAATCGCAACGGCAGAACGGAATGGTTGCCAGCAGCCGTTGTCGACAAGTATGGTGATCTGATCCTGACAGACAGCTATGGCAATAAAAGAACGCACCTGACCCGGGGAGATGAGGTTTCGACCATCTACAACGACACACGACCACAATTCTGCCGGACTGTTCGTGACGGAGCCGACATTGCGCGTTTCGTTTACGACTACAGGCAGGGAGACGTCCGGCTGTTTGCCATATATCCAAACGATCCGGGACGCAGGATTCTCCTGGATGAATACTCAGACAGGGGGCAGAGTAGTCGCCTTAAGCTCGCGCGCGGGGAGACGATCAACGAGAGCTCGTCTGGACAAGCTGCGAGAATTGGCGATCAGCCAGTCAAACCACCGGCAATCGATGGCGATGATCGGACAGGTGAGATGTCCAGACGTATTGTAGAATCAGCCAGACGTCTCCTGGGGCGGAGTGTTAAGGATTTTCGAAGCTACGACCGCAGGCACAAGATTTACCAGGCCCCTACCAACCTGGGCTGCGCTAGAATGGCCAGCCAGGTCCTGAAGGAGGCGGGGCTCGATGAGGGCATCATAGATGTGAGCGTGCGCAGGCTCGAAGCCAAGCTAAAAAAGCGCGGCTTTATCCAGATAGACGAGGCCGACATGAAACCCGGTGACATCATAATCGCGACAAGCAAGGGCAAAGGACACACAGGAATCTACGCGGGTAACGGCAGGGTCCTGCACAATTCCAGCCGCCGGGGTTACTTTGCCGAGGACTCATATTCGGCTGTCTTCAGCCGCTTCAGCCGGCGTGTGATCTACCGGTGTGCGAATTGACACAATATCAAACGTCTTGCCCGACTTATCTATGATCTAAGACCGGCCTTTGCAAAGCCAGCAAAAAGCCTTATACAGCAAGAGCCCGGTTCCGTATATAAGACGGGCTGCCAGCTCCAAGCACAGATCAAATAAAGAGCTCACCGCACCTCCAGTATGAGAGGTTGTATCTTTCAAATCTACCAGAACATGACGTTTTTTAGTCCGACAGCCTGGAGAAGATTTTTCCTTTGCAAGGCACCGGAGCCATCGTACGTTCGCGCCTGGAGATTAGCCGGACAAAAACTCACGCTATAGGCAGTCCTTTTACTACAAATATCCTTGTCAAGCCCCCTCTGGTGAGATAATTATTGGCTGCAATTATCAGGGCGCTTTCTGTGAGGAGGATATGCAATACGGAGCGAGAAACAACATAAAGGCCAGAGTCACTTCTGTAAAAAAGGGCGATGTAATGTCACTGGCGAAGTTTGAGGTTACAGATCCGGTCCAGATGGCTTCCGTTTTGACCAGTGAGTCGGTAGAGGCGCTCGACCTGAAGGTGGGCGACCAGGTTCAATTGGTAATAAAAGCCATACATGTTCTTCCCGTGAAGGAGTAAAAATCTGGCAGCGGAACTTGACCCACGCCTTCTACTGGAGCATTAGCGAGCGCACACCAAAAATTAAGTGTGTCAGTGCTCCAAGCGCTGCCTATCCTCCGACGACTCCGGTCCCCTCGTAGCACTTGCTATGCAGAGAGCGCTCAGCTCCGACGGCTCCTCGGCGCTGTGCGCTTGACTTGCAGTACCAGTCTTGAGCATGCTATCAGGGCGTGAGCCTGTGCCTGTCTCTTGGAAAGGCTGACGCCAGCCTTACGTTAGGCAGATCCAGCAGCTGCTTTGTAAGTCGCTCCAGCCCTATAGCCAACCCGCCGTGCGGCGGCATGCCGAAGCGAAAGGCGTCCAGGTAGCTCTCGAAGCGCTCGGGGCTCATGCCGCGGCTTGTAATCGCCTCTTTGAGTTGCCCGTAGCGATGAATGCGCTGCCCGCCGGTTGTAATCTCCAGGCCGCGGAAGAGAAGATCGAAGCTGCGTGCTGTGTTGTCTGCAGACGGCATAGTGTAGAAGGGCCGAGAGGACAGCGGGTAGTGCTTGATGAAGATGAGCTCAGAACCCGCTTCTGCCTGGAGGTGCTGGCAGATGAGCCGCTCTGCAGCAGGATCCAGATCGTGATTTCCGCTCGTCTGACTCCAGCCCTTGCGCTGTAATATGCTGAAGGCGTCGGCCAGGGTGATGACCGGAATATCTGTCACTTGAGGCAGTGTGCAGCCGTATAGCTCGATCTCCGCCCTGCATTCCTGTCCGAGGAATTGAAAGATATGGTGAAGTAGTCGGATTTGGAGTGCGATGACATCGTCTTCGCTTTCGATAAAGCCCATCTCCAGATCCAGGCTTGTATACTCGTTGAGATGCCGACTGGTGTCATGAGTCTCGGCTCGAAAGACAGGACCAACCTCGAAGACGCGCTCGAATACCGCAATCATGAGCTGTTTGTAGAACTGTGGACTTTGAGCGAGATAGGCAGGTATTCCGAAATAATCCAGCTTGAAGAGGTTGGCACCGCCTTCAGTGCCAGTAGCTACGATCTTAGGTGAGTGAATCTCTGTGAACCGTTCACTCGTCAAAAAATCTCGAAATGCCTGGCATATGGCCGCCTGAATCTTGAAGACTGCCCTGACCTTTGGGTTCCTCAGAGTAAGCGCCCGGTAGTCGAGCATGGAGCTTAGCGTCAGGGAGGCGAGCTTGATATCACGGTTGATATCGACAGGGCAAGTGGCTTCGGCCATGCATATGACATTTAATGACGTGAGTGCAACTTCGACGCCTCCTGGGGCAGCTGCATGATTCCTGACTTCCCCTTCGATGAATACAGCGGACTCTGGCGACAGGGAATCTAATTGCTCCAGATGCGCTCTCTTGTCAGTTACGACCTGCATCAGACCGACAGCATCGCGCAGCACCAGAAAGGCGAGATTGCCCATGTGCCTGAGTGCATGTACATCTGTCTCTTATACACATCTGACGCTGCCGACGATCTTAC
>CAYPBX010000176.1:5309-5833 GCA_964409075.1 uncultured Candidatus Obscuribacterales bacterium | reverse complement strand
CTACAATCTTACAATATCGCAGCTCGGCTGCTGGCAGCAATTCGAGCAAAATTCCTGCAATCCCAGGCAAGCCTGCTCCCCGTAAAATCTACTTACCTCTCAAGAATCGACGCTGAGTTCAAGGCAGCGGACATACATGCCCCAGAAAGGGAAAATGCTGAAAGGACAGCTCAAGGCGCCAGGTGACAGATCGATAACGCACCGGGCGCTTATACTCTCATTGCTGGCTTGCGGACGGATCGAGATCGAAAACCCCTCGCCAGCTTTAGATTGCCAGCACACAGCAGAAGCGCTGAAGTCTTTAGGCTGCCAAGTGGAGGCAACAACAGGCTGTGAAGGCCCGCGTCTTTCAATTGCAACTCCCGGTCTGGAGCATCTCGAGGCACCTCCTGGCATTGTGGATGGAGGCAACAGCGGAACGACCATCCGACTTCTCTCTGGCATTGCGGCCGGTCGCCAGTTCTCGACAACTTTCGACGGCGACACGTCGCTTAGAGCCCGCCCGATGTCGCGCGTGACCGTCA
>CAYPBX010000176.1:0-5299 GCA_964409075.1 uncultured Candidatus Obscuribacterales bacterium | reverse complement strand
CTCTCTCTCAAATGGGCGCCCATATCCAATACCTGGGCGCGGAAGGTCGCGCACCTTTCACCATAACCGGCGGCAATCTGACAGGCCGCACTCACCACCTGCCAGTAGCATCCGCCCAGGTCCAGACCTCCATCTTATTGGCCGGGCTTCAAGCCGAGGGCAGGACATCGGTGATGGTACCACTCCCGGTGCGCGATCACACCGCAAGAATGTTCCGCCATATTGGTGTGCCGCACGAGGCGAACAACTTGAGCATAGCTGTTGATCGACTGGAGCGGCCCTTGAGACCATTCAGCCTGAAGGTTCCCGCCGACATCTCCTCAGCCGCCTTTTTCATGGTAGCAGCCTCTTGCCTTCCCGGATCCGAGATCGAGCTGACCGGCGTCGGGATCAATCCAGGCCGTCGTCTGGTCATTGATGCTCTTGCCAGAATGGGAGCAGATATTGAGGAGAGGAACCAGCGCGTTATCTGCCAGGAGCCTGTCGCGGATCTTTTAGTCAGAGGCAGCGGCAGACTCTCAGGCACCACTATCACTGCCGAGGAGGTTTCCTCAGGCATAGATGAGATTCCCGCGCTGGCTGTGGCAGGCTCTCTCTGCCAGGGGCAGTTTGAAGTGACCGGAGCCTCCGAACTCAGAGTCAAGGAGAGCGACAGAATCAAGGCTTTGGTCGAGAATCTACGCGCAGCCGGGGCAGCTGTCCAGGAGCTTCCAGACGGTCTCAAAATCGAAGGATCGCCACTTTTGACCGGAGGAAGCCTCTGGCAATCATATCAAGATCACAGACTGGCTATGGCAGGTTTCATCGCTGGTTTTCTCTCCAACAACCCCATCAAAATAGACGACTGCCACTGTATTGCAATCTCCTATCCTTCTTTTCTTCGGGATCTCATGCTACTTCGAGCCTAAAAAAGTATCTGGCGCGTATGCTTCGAGTGTCCCGACGATCAGGAGAGCCCGTTTAACATCGAAATTACAGACTATCATTGAGCGGTAAAGACAAATGCGACGTGATCCGATTCACCCTGGCAAATTCCTCGCTGACGAGCTGGCTGCCCTTAACATGACCCCGACCGAGCTGGCGAAGGCTTTGCACGTTCCGCCTAATCGTATTTGTCAGATCATCAAGGGCAGGCGAGCTATGACAGCCGACACCGCCTTGCGCTTGAGCCAATGGTTAGGCACATCAGCCGAATTATGGATGAATTTGTAAAAACTGTATGAGTTGCGCCTAGCCGAGCAGCAGACGGGCGAGGAAATTAAGCGCTCCATTGCTCGCTGCCAGCCACCGCAACATCAAGGGCAAACAAGGAATTGATCGCTCTAGTTTCCGGAACCGTAATACCGCCAATATCCGCTAGCGCTATCTACGTGGTCCCTGCGCATACTATGGATGAAGCGGTAGCGGCCGACCATGCGGCTCATGATGTTGTAGTGGTGGCAATACGCCCCTGGCTGGAGTCCCGCCTGCTACGCCAGTTGTAAGCGACGAGATTCAAGCATGCCTGTCTATGCTGTTCAGTGAACGAGGCCAACAGTGAAGGCCTGGTTGCCCGGCTGTCCATCTCGTTTGTTATCTCTCCCTGAGCCAGGTGTTCATGGCTATCGGGCTCTGCGCTCATTCCCTGCCTTAGCCGTTGCCTTGAGCCGGCGGAGATCGCCGGGTCCTTTGCGTTGGTAGATAGTTCTGAGGGATTTACCATGCGCCTTGTATCTCCTGCTAAACCGGTGAGTGAGGCTTCCTTGCAATAAATAGAGAAGTGGCAGGCCGCCTCCAGCGCAATCCGCACCAGCTCCCCAGCATCATCTACGGTATCATAGGTGCCGTAAAGGCAACCAAGAGCATAGTCAGCGCCGGCTCCCTGGGCTGCAAATCTCTCGTACTCGTGCACGCTCAGATTGCTGGAGACACCGTAGATCGATGTTGACGTTACAGCCAGAAAAACATTATGTAAATTAGCAAAGGTCTCCTTGCCGCTATCAGTCAAAGTGTAATTCTTTTTGAGCTCGTTGTAGAGACCGAGAAAAAAGGTAAATACATCAGATCGGTTGTCGAAGGGATTTTCGAGCAGCTTGGAGCCAGAGGCAAAGAGATGCTCGATGATGTTGTCCAGAAGAGTATAGCCACTGCTGGACAAGTAGGCGTTGGGGAGGCGAATAATTTTCGAGGCGCTGATAATATCGGTCCGGTACTCATTGCCGAAAGTGGTAATACGGTCGGCTCCCATGCAGACCCTGCCATTCTTTTTTACGGCTACCAGTATGGTCATGAATGAAACATTCCACGCCTCTGCCCGTCCTAACATGGAGTCGGCGATGCTAAGCCCTCACCTGCCCTCACATATTCGTCCAACCTGTCGAGTCCATTACCGGTTTAGGCAGGCAAGGGAGAACGTCTTTCCAGCCGATAGAATATTCACATGTTGACCTGTAACCACACACTATTATCCACAGCCCTGCTCAGCTGCCTGTTGGTCCTCGTTTGCCCACTGTATGCCGCCCCCCAGAGCCTCTCTCAGGGGCAGCCCTACGGTTATAACCAAGGCAGCACAGAGACCTACCAGACGTATCCAGATCCAGGTCAGAGGATATGTGGTCTGCCGCCGGCGGGTATGGAAAGTCCGGGAAACACACATCCTGTTGCCGGATGGTTTGCGCGCTACGACCGGATTCGCCGCCAGGCGCAACTGGCACCAGCCGAGAGGAGCCGCGCCGATGCGCTTCTGGGGAGAGGCATGTCGATGTTCCTCCCCGGGCCAGAAAAGCAAGAGGCCAGGCTGCTAATGACCCGTCTTGTCAACGCCTACGGGCAGGCCATTCAAGAGATGGAGAGGCTTCCTGTAATTGCCCCAACGGAAAGGCTCCACCGCGGTTACCATCAGTACTTTGTGACTGCCAGAAATCTCTTCCTCGACTACCTGAAGGTCCAGGACAATCTCTTTGTGGTTGACCCCGCCACGGGGCGTCCAATTGCTGGACAGCTCATTGAGCGCAAGATAAACCTCGAGACGCTCAACCGCTCGGTTAGAGAGCTGGACGAGCAGTTGCGCGCACAGCTGGGCATTGGCCCGTACCAGTATTAAGCGGATCTCGCCGCTGGTCACCCGCCTACAGCGGTATGTCGGCCTTTTGGCTGTATATCCGCTTAAGCGTGTTGATATCGCGCTGCGAGAGGCGCGAATGCTCGTCCGTCACCGGGTACATAATGTCAGACCGAACGGGACTATGCCCAAAAAGTCCGAGTGCGTGCCCCAGCTCGTGGATCACCACATTTTCAAGCATCCTGTAGCGAACGGCCCTGTCCTTGCTGTTTACGAGATCAAGATTCACCTCAATTATCTGCGGCTGGACCGAATACTTTGCCCCGATACGCGGTATGTATATGGGCACGGGCACTCCAGCCAGACCAAGCAGCGCCAGGCTTCCGGAGCCTCTCGAGCGCCACTTTGTGGTCGTGTGTGCCCCGAGGGTGCAACCGGAGCTGTCCTTGGACATGCCCAGAGGCTTCCAGATGACTTTTATACGAGCCCTACCCTCATCGGCTACACGGGCAAAGCGCACGACACCGCCTGTTGCCTCCTCCCAATTCTGGAAGCCTCGCATACAGGAAACCAGATAATCAGGGTCTGGATAATAAGTGACATAAACCGGAATCGGCATCTCATTGAAGCGGAAGACCCTACCTTTTGTCGCTTTCATAACCTCGCCGACATAGTCGCCAGCTGCAATTGAGCCCAGCCTCGCAACCGGCACCAATTCTGGCCCATGAGATTCGACCGCCGGCAAGATGGGCTCGGGAGCCGGCTGATCAAGAGTCTGCCCGGCAGAGAGGCCATCAGGGAAAAGCTCTGCAGAAGGCTGAATGTCTGAGCTCTGGCTGCCGGCTGGATGCCGGCTGGCTTTGACCATCTCCTCAATACGCGCCAGCCGCGCAAGAAGCGGTCCTGAGCCAATTTTGCCAGCCACTGCCAACTCCAGATCCTCAATACGCCGGCTGAGAGACCTGTCGGCGTAAGCAGTAATGCCGACTTCCATCTCAAGAGCTTGCACCGCCTTAAGCAGTGAGCCCGATCCATCCGCTGGCTCGAAGCCTGGTGCAGCCGGCAGCCAGATAAGGAGGCAGGCAAGAAGATAAAGCGCCGGCCACACCGGTAGTCTTTCTCTTGCCAGCTGTGCCTCTTGCCTTAGCATTATCCTTCAGGAAAGTTCGGCGACCTCTGCCAGAGCAGAACCGATTGCCAAATCCAGGCGCTCAAAAAGCTCATCCAGCTCGCCTTGGCTGATTGTAAAAGGCGGAGCGATCATGATGTGGTCGCCCTTGATGTCATCGGCCGAGCCCGAGCCCGGATAGACCAGGAGTCCGCTCTCCTTGGCCTTGCGAGTCAGGGTGCGAGCAAAGGAGAGCTCAGGCGGCAAAGGCTCCTTGGTTGAACGGTCCCTGACAAACTCGATACCGGCCATAAGCCCGCGCCCCCGGATATCACCGATGAGCTCAGAGTGCTTGAGACTATGCAACCGCCTGAAGAAGCTCTCCTCCAAAGCTTGCACCCGCTCCACCAGCTTGTGATTGTGAATGTACTCGATAACCGCCACTCCTGCAGCTGTTGCTCCAGGATGCCCACTATAGGTAAAGCCATGCTCAAATACGCCGCTGCCTGCCGCAAACGCTTCCACCACCCTGTCGCAGGCGATGACGCCACCCAAGGGCGCATAGCCAGCAGACATCCCCTTGCCCAAGATAATGATGTCCGGTTTCAGCTGCCAATGGTCTACAGCAAAGAGCTGCCCTGTGCGCCCCAGCCCTGTCATTACCTCATCGGCGATCAACAGTATGTCGTTTTCCTGGCAGATCTCGCTTATGCGCTGCCAGTAACCCTCATGCGGTACCACAGCACCGAGGGCAGCACCAACTATAGGTTCAGCTATGAAACCGACAATATTCTCGGCTCCGATACGATGTATTGCCTCTAACAAATAGTCGGCGCATCGTCTGCCGCACTCAGGCAAGTAGCAGGCAACCGCCTTCTTCCCGCAGCTGCAGCGGTAAGGATAGGATGGGGGTATATGCCAATTGCCGGGTAGCCAGGGTTGATAGGGTTGCCGTCGCTGAAGCTGACCGGTCAGGGAAAGCGCACCGAGCGTGCTGCCGTGATAGCTGCGCGCCCGCGAGATCACAACCGTCCTTTGTGGCTCGCCTTTTTCAAGCCAGAAGGAGCGTGCCATCTTGATGGCTGTCTCGACGGATTCAGAGCCGCCTGAGGTGAAGTAGAGGCGCCCTTTGGCTCTGAAGTTCTCAGGAG
>CAYPBX010000175.1:0-5911 GCA_964409075.1 uncultured Candidatus Obscuribacterales bacterium | reverse complement strand
GAATGATCCATCTCGATTGCGATTTGGCCTTAGCAGTACAATAGCCGGTGGTCGGAGCCGGGAGTAATGTTCGGTCTCAAGCTATCGCAGAAGGCACTGGTCTTGATTGCCATTCCGGCAATCTTCCAGGTCGTCTTTGTCGCCATTTTGGGATTACTGCTCAAGCAAGCTGAATATGAGATCTGGAGAGAAAGGCATGCCAAGGAGGTGATTGCAGAGTCCAACGCGCTTTTGAGCAGCTTTATCGGTGCTGTCAGCGGGCTCTATCTCTACAGCGCCTCGGGCAGTCCGGTCTATCGGCAACGCTACCTGGAGCAGGCTAAGAGAATTCCTCGTCAGATTCAAGCGCTTCAGGTCATGCTCAGGGACAGCCCCAACCAGAAGGATGCGCTGGAGCGCATAAGGCCGATTGCTAACAAGGGCATGCTGCTCCTGGCGGAAGGGGAGAGGTTTGCCGATGAGGGAAAACCCAGAGAGCTGATCAGCGGACGCAGCGAGCTGGGCGCAATCTCCACGGAGCTGGTTACCCAACTGAAGCAGTTTGTGAAGGAGCAAGAGAACGCCCAGGCGCTCAACCCGGAGATCCAAGCTGCAGTGCGTATGCGCATTACGCAATGGATGATTGCCGGTATTGTGCTGAATCTGGCTATCGTGGTGGTGGCTGCCTGGCTCATTCACAAGACGGCACTGACCCGGCTGGCAGTTCTTGTCGAGAATACCTCGCGCCTGACAGCCGGCAAGGAGCTGCACCAGCCTTTGTCCGGGTCCGACGAGCTGTCTTACCTGGACAGGGTATTTCACACAATGGCCGAGGAATTACGGGAGGCGGCCCGCAGGAAACAAGAGATGATTGCTCTGGTCAGCCACGATCTGCGTACCCCGCTTACCTCTGTAAAAGCATCGCTGACCATGGTCTGCCAGGGAATATTTGGCAATGTGGCAGGAAAAGCTGTCGATGAACTTAATGATGCAGCAAAAAATACAAACCGACTTCTCTGCCTGGTGAACAATCTGCTTGATATCGAGCGGCTCGAGGCAGGACTGCTTGTTATGGCACCGCAAGCAGTGCCACTGGAGGGAATTATAGAGGCGTCCTTGCTGGCTGTAGGCAATGCAGCTGAAGTAAGGGAGATAGAGCTTGAACCGCAAGATACTGATTTGATAGTCGAGGCCGACGGTGAAAGGATTGTACAGGTGCTCGTCAACCTGCTTGCCAACGCCATAAAGTTCTCGCCTGCGGAATGCAAGGTCGCCATCGCTGTTGCCGAGCATCCTTTGGACTGGGCTGAGATTAAGGTGAGCGACACCGGGCGGGGTATTCCACAGGACCACCAGGAGTTGATCTTTGAGAGATTCCATCAGGTCAAGGCCGAAGACTCGAGGCCTGGCCAGGGTACCGGACTGGGACTGCCCATCTGCAAGGCGATTGTCAGCGCTCACGGCGGCTCAATCGGTGTTGACAGCAAGGAGGGACAGGGCAGCACCTTCTGGTTTCGCCTGCCCCTGGCTAAGCCAGGACAGAACCTCATCTCCTGAAGATCGACACTCCAGATATTGAGTGATGCACTTCAACGGCTATGCAAAACTCATCGCATAAGAATCGATAGGATAGAGATGACTTTGTACACCAGGCACCGGCCCGGTACCTCATTACCACGAAAATGATCAACTGATTATTTGACATACGTATATATGTATGTATAATAGAAGCATAGGAAAAGTCGCTTGTTCGATTGCTGAACGCATGCTCTAGGGCAACTGCGCACAGCACCGCAAGCTGCCCTATGCGCGAGGCAGCCCGGGGCCCTCGCGTGAGACACAGGGGTGGCGTGTGCGGTTGTGTGGGCAGGCGGCAGTGCTGGTTTGCCTCGTGCATGAACTTGCCAAATGCTGAGCAAACAAGGTATTGGCTCGTTACCACAAATAGCACTATGCTTTGTGATTTTCTGCTGATTTCGACTTCAGCCTGTAGCCTCTGCCATAAATCATTTTGATCAAGTCACAGGCACCAGCACTGCTTAGTTTTTTCCTCAATGTCTTGATATTTGTATAAACAGTGTAAACGGTCGACTCAGACTCAGCACTCCAGACCCTATTCAAGAGTGCCTCTGGAGAGAATATCTCATCAGGATGGCGCATGAGAAACTCGAGAAGCGCTTGCTCCTTAGGCAACAAAGGAAGCTCCTTACCTTCGACAGTCAACCTGTGCGTGCCTGTATCAAGAACTAGCGGACCCATGGTAAGTACCGACCCCAAAATGGCAGGCTTGCGCCGTAAAAGCGCTCGCACGCGCGCTGTCAGCTCCAGGAGCTCAAACGGTTTGGTCAGATAGTCATCCGCTCCAGAATCCAACCCGGTTGCCTTCTCTCCTACCTGTTGCTTGCCTGTCAACATCAATACAGGCACCTGACCGCCCTTGTTGCGATACTCCTTGAGCAGGTCCAGTCCGGAAAGTTTCGGCATCTGCCAGTCTAGAATGACCAGCTCGTACTCGCTCAAGGACAAGAGGTAGAGTCCCTCATCTCCATCGGGTGCAATGTCAACTGTGTGTTGTTCGCGCGCCAGCCAGCCCTTAAGCCGGCGAGCCAGGTCAGCGTCATCTTCCACCACCAGAATCTTTGCCATGGAAACACCCACGCCGGGCCAATCACCTAGAATACTACACTGACCCCGGGCGCAAAAATTCCATGAAGGGCCGAATTCGAAAGCTGTGCCTCTCAACCTCGGCAGTTCTGCTTCTGCTTTCTGGTTGCGGAGCGGGTCCCTGGTATCGCGAGTACCACCTGTGCGCCTTTATGGAAGAGCGCAAGGCAGGACGCCGCGCCCTAAGCAGAAGCGACCTTGAACTTGCCAGAGCTCATGCCGGCAGGGAGCTATCCCACGCCAGTTGGCTGGGCGGCTTTCATCTGGGCATCGCCTACAGCGACCAGGCGGAGATCGCTCAGGCTGGGAACCAGGGTAAGGAAGCGGAGTCCAATTATCGCCTGGCATTAAAGTCCTTCCAGCAGTCACTGGCTGCAGCTCGCCCAGCCGAACGTCGACTGGCCGAGAACGACTTTTGCATCACCGCCAGCCGCCTGGCCGGGATTCTGGCTCGCAGAGGGGATTATGCCAGTGCGGAGGCGCTCTATCGCCAGGCAGTCCAGCTGTATCTGCCCCGGGCAGCCGATGCCTGTGCCGATTATCTTCTTGCCTCCGCCTTCGTTGAGGCTCTGGTCGGCTGGGGAGACACATTGACAAGACTTGGCCGGGACAAAGAAGCGCTAGGCTCTTATGAGCGAGCGCTTGTCCTGGCCAGGCAGACCCGCCTTTCCGACGAGCTGTCGCGTGAGATCACAGAGAAATGCGCCCAGTTGCCTGGTGGTTCAGGTTACCTGACAGAGCTTGAGGCCAGCCGGATTTGGGAAGCATGCATGCAGGAAGGAAGGCAGGCCATGGACAGTCACGCTTATCCTGGCGCGGAAAACGTATATCGGAGCGCACTTGCCCAGGCTGGCAAATTTTCGCAGAAGGATAGGAGGTTGGCGCTAACTTATGAAAGGCTTGCTGAGGTCTATCTCAAGCTCGGGGAATTTAAAAGAGCCGGGGATAACGGGCAGCAAGCGCTGGCTCTCTTAGATGCCAGAGGCGATGAGAACTCGGTTGCCGCCGACAATGCCCTGGAGTTGCTCGTAAATCTGGGAACCAGCTACAGCACGCCGGAGGAGTTGAAGAGTTTGCTGGTTCGTCAGCTTGCCTTGCGCAGCAGAATCTATGGGTCGGACAGCATGCAGGTCGGTGAGACGGCGCTGGATGTGTGCAACCTCATGTTGACTCAATCCAGACCTTCTGCTGCCAACCGCTACGCGCTTGCTGCTTACAATGTTTTTGACAAATATCGCCAGAGCAAGCGGCGCTCAGCTGTAAACATGTGGACCCTGGGCAAGTACTTCGCCACTACCGGCGATTTCAAGCGGGCCGAGCGTATGTTCGAGCAGGCACAGAGGATATATCGGCTCAGGGAGCAGACAGCGGGCATAGCGATTCAATCGTTCGAGCTATCTGCCCTCTACAGCAAGGAGGGGAACAGTAAACGATCGACGAGCATCTTCAACGAGGGCATAGGGCTTACAAACGAACTTGAGGATATAGACAAGGTCTATCTTTGCGAGGTTTTGCTGGATATTGCCAGGCGCTCAGCACCAGAGGACAGGCTTAGCTGGTGCCGCAAAACGGCAGCAATTCTTGCTAATGTCTCTCCAGGCACGCCCAACCTCAAGCAAAGGCTCCGGGAGCTGGCCTTGTACAGAGAAGAGCTCGAAGGCAAAGCAGCAAAGCATATGCCCCGGCAACCGCAGCCATGACAGGGACCTTTCACGTCCACATATTCGGGGCAGTACGACAGATATTTGTGAGGCGAGGTTGCCACAGTTGCTCCAGGAAGGCCTACCACAGGGAGAGCATGCCCCTGTAATCTGAACCTCCTGAATGACAACGGCGGAGAGTCACCTCTCCGCCGTTGTAAGCTTCGGACTACCTTCTTACTTACCCCAGTTCAATAGGCCATCGAGAATGTCCCACAGTCCACCGGTTGCATTGGTGCCGCGACCTGTATGATTGCCACCCAGACCGGCATCGTTGCCGTGTATCTGGCCGCCAGGCGGTGTTGCAGGCGTTGTTGCAGGCGGCGTGCCTACTCCGGCTGTGCCTCCGCCTGATGGGTCGCCGCCCGTGGGACCGCCTCCGCCTACCGGAGTGCCACCACCAGCTGCATCGCCGCCAGTCGGGCCAGCTCCGCCGGTCGTTCCTCCACCGCCTCCTGCATCGCCTCCAGTCGGGCCGGCTCCGCCGCTGGGGTCCCCACCAGCAACATCCCCGCCGCTGGCGCCCCCGCCGGTTGTGTCGCCGCCCTGGTCCCCGCTGTTGCCGCCGGACTCTGTTTCAATGTAGGGTGGAAGTCCAGCAAGCTCCCGCTCGAGTGCTTTGGCTTCACTGTCTAACTGAGAAGCCTTGCCTATGTCACCGTTTTTCTTGAAGTTCTCCTCCATCATCCTCAATCTACGGATACGATCCCGCAAGCTTTTCTTCTCTGATTCCGTTAGCTGCCGAGCACATTTAGCTACCGCCCTGTCGAAAGCCTTGTGCCCATTTCTGAAAACAACCTTTCGCGAGATTACAACAGCCGATTGTCGGCTGCCGGCAACCCCAAGGTGTGGTTTAAGAAATGCGCGAGCAGGGTTGCTCAACTGTGGCTGAGTAGTTGTCGCCGGCAGGATGTTCCCGGGTTGAACGACTCCTGGATTTACGGCTGGAATCTGCTGGTGGTAGGGGGCAGCAGGTACTATCGACGGAATGCTGGAAACAGGTGCTGGAGGCAGAACTGCTGGAGGCAGCGGCAGAATAGGAATGATTTGTCCAGGAAGCACAGGTATCTCAACAGGCTTAACAGGGTTAATGGCTGACAGTGGGTTTGCAAGGAAAAAAACCTCTGGTTGGGAAACCGCGTTCACCTGTAGGGGCTGTGTAGATCCCTGAGTCATTGGCTCGCAAGCCTGAGCATAAGCTCCTTGCTGGCAATAAACCATCGTCAAACTCCCCAGAAGGGCTATCAGTGAACTGTTAAATTCAATATTCTTCGACATGATCTTATCTCCTATAAATTAATCTAGCGTTGGGTTGCTGATGAAACAATTTGGGTCGCCGCCCCGGCCAGTCCGGTCGGGTCCGTGGTCAAAGCAACCACGGCGGACTCTGTATCTATCTTTTGAAAAGGCTCCTTTGCTGCCAGCACAATGTGCAGGCAAGCGGAAGTCTTGAGGATATGACGCACATGCCTGGCTGACTGGGCGTGAAACCGCCACCTGGCGAGCGTCGGGTGATGCTTCAGCGCCTCGGGGATATTAATCTCGCTGAGAGTCAGCCATAACATCGG
>CAYPBX010000174.1:0-5966 GCA_964409075.1 uncultured Candidatus Obscuribacterales bacterium | reverse complement strand
TGAGGAGAGCCGGGAGCGTTTGTCCGCGGTAATAGGCTCCATCCGCCATGAATTCGCCCGCGTCCTAGTTGTCACGCATCTGGACTCGGTGAAGGAGCTCTTCCCGGTCCAGATTCAGGTGGAGAAGACAGCTGCCGGCTCCCAGCTTAAGGTCATTTCCCGTTAGGGCTAGCCAGAAGATCATGCCCAGGGAGCGGCTAAAAAACAAAGCCGCCGTGCATCTCCTCACCCATGAGGATCAGATCAGCCAGATGACGCATAGGCTCCACATGCTGCTCGTAGGCTTCCTCGACCGACAAGCTGTGCCGAATAATCTCGAGTGTGGAGCGGCCACGCTCAACATCTCGGCGCAGCCGACGTGCCATCCGCTGATCGACTGGCGTATCGATGAAAATTTTTAAAGTGGCAATCTCGCCAAGCGGTTTGTGAAAGGCAAAGATACCTTCTACTACAACAATCCTGTTGCCTGGGGCCGGAACCGTCCGCTGCCCTACCCGCCTGCAGGAGCGCATGTCATATATGGGTATAATCACATCCTCACCGGCTGTCAGCTTCAAACACGCCTGCCCGCACTCTTGCAAATCAACCGCTGAGGGATGGTCGAAGTCATAGCTTCCATCATCGCGCGCGCTAAGCTCGTCGAGATTCCTGTAAAAATAATCGGTAGCCAAAAGAGCAGCCCCGACAAACTTCTGCGCCAGGGTAGATTTGCCGGACCCGGAACCCCCGCATATAGCGATTATCTGAGACGGACGTTCTCTACTCATACACCGCGGCTGCCTTGCTGACCTGCTTATTATCTCAGGTTCAGCTGCCTGAAAGACTCAAGCACCGCTTTCTGCCCCTTGATTCTCTTCAGCCAGATCCTAGGGTAAGCTATTACATTCTCCCTTACGTTTCCCACTGGTGTCGCAGTGAGAATTCTCGGCCTGACGTTGATGATTGGCTCCCTGGTCTTTGCTGTTGCGGGCTGGTGGCTCGTCGTCCGGCCGCTTCCGGAGCTGGACGGGCTCGTCACAGTTTCCCAGCTTGCCAAACCGGTCGTAATCAGATTCGATGGCAGGGCAGTACCGTATATAGAGGCAAGCGGCAAAGACGACCTCTACCTGGCGCAGGGATACATTACGGCTTGCGATCGCATTTTTCAGATGGACATGCTCAGGCGCACAGCCGAGGGGAAGCTCTCAGAGGTTTTTGGCTCAGCTACTCTTGCCCAGGACAAGCTCATGCGCACAGTAGGCATCGCGCGCACAGCCCAACAGGAGCTTGCCCTCATGTCAACCGATACCAAAGCAGCGCTTTCCCGGTATGCGCTCGGGGTAAATCTCTATCTCATCGATCATCTGCACCGCCTGCCGATCGAATTCCAGCTTCTTGCCTACAGGCCGCAACCCTGGCAGCCAGTCGACACGCTAGCAATAATGAAGTACCTGGCTTATGTTGACGAGGAGTCCTGGCAACTGGACGATCTGAGGCAGCGCATTCTGACAAGCTGTGGCCCGGAGGTTTTCTTTAAGCTCTTTGAATCAGGGCAGCCAGCACCTCAGAAGACCTACGCTCTCGGCATCCCTGCCAACCTTTCAACCACGCTCCCGGTGCAGCGTGCATCCACGCTGACAGGCAGCACTGGCTGGGTGGTCTCAGGATCGCTCTCCGACTCTGGTGGAGCGCTTCTAGCCTGCGACAAGCATCAGCGCTTCACGTACC
Source organism: uncultured Candidatus Obscuribacterales bacterium (assembly GCA_964409075.1). GTDB lineage: Bacteria > Cyanobacteriota > Vampirovibrionia > Obscuribacterales > Obscuribacteraceae > CAYPBX01. The sequence continues at coordinate 4,259 of CAYPBX010000174.1, read as the reverse complement.
CGGATCTCTGGTACCTAACCCATCTGTCCTGCCCCGGCTTAAGAGTAGCAGGAGCTACTGTTCCTGGAGTCCCTGGCATTCTCATCGGTCGCAACGAGAACATATCCTGGTCGTGGGTACATCAACCCCAAGATGTGCAGGATCTTGTCCTGGAGAGAATGAACCCTAAGTTCCCAAACCGGTACAGGACTGCCCGAGGCTGGAGCATAGCTGCCGAGCGCCAGGAGATTATACCGGTTCGTTTCAGCACCGATCTGGTGCACAAGGTGATCTCGACCAGCAACGGACCGTTGCTTGCCAAGGAGGGTAGTCGAGCGGCAGCGCTGGCCTGGACCGGAAGCACCCCGCGCTTGCCTGCCCTGGAAAGCTTTCTCACCCTCAACCGGACCGACAGCCTGGAGGGTGTGAGCGCGCATCTTAAAAGATACAGCGGACAGGTGGCTGTCTTCCTCATGGCTGACTGTAAAGGCAACTGCGCTCTCACGGGGGCAGGACTGATCCCGGGCAGAGAGAGCACGGGCGACGGGCAGCTCCCGATTCCTGGCTGGGTTGCCGGCAAGACCTGGGCTGGCACCGTCGAGCCCGGCCCTGCCTTTAAGTTGGTGGACCCGACCACCGGCTTTGGGGTCTATGCCAATGAAAAGCCAAAAGGACAGGTTGGCCGCGCGGGCAGCTGGGCTCCGCCTTACCGGGCGGAGCGCGTGAGGTCCTTCCTCTCCCGCCTGGCGAGAAGCAAAGCTCAAGCAGGACTGCCGGACATGAACGAGCTGCAGTCCGATCAGGCGGCAGCGCTTGCCAATCTTATAAGCAGAGAGATCAGCCTGGCTGCTCAGACCACCGAGCTAATCGGAGCAGTACAGCTTAAGGCTGCTAAAATCCTCTCGGCTTGGCATGGTCAACTCCGCCCCGACAGCCAGGCGGCTGCGATCTACGCCTGTTTCCTGCACACATTGGCCAGGCGATTGCTGGAACCCAAACTTGGTGTTGAGCTTACCAGCGAATACATGGAGCGTTGGCAGGCCTGGCCCTTGATTATCGAGCGTTTCCTCAAACATCATGGCAAGGAGTGGCTGCCTCCGGAAGAGAGAACTTACCGGGGTTGCCTCCTCACAACCTTTGCCGAATCGCTCAAGAGCCTGGGACTGGCCTTCGGCGCTGATGATCCAGACCGGTGGCCCTGGGGGGAGACGCACCAGGCAGTTTTCACCCACAAGCTCACGGAGCTTGCGCCCTGGGCTGGCAGGCTTCTCAACCCGCCACCACAGATGGTGGGTGGCGATGGATACTCGGTCAACACAGCGGAGGTCGAGCCGGGCTTTAATCGCGGCAGATTTCACGCGCGTGCAGGCTCTACCACCCGCCTTCTCATCGACATGGGCGATAGCAGCAAGTTTTACGCCGGGCTGAGCCTCGGACAATCAGGGCAGCTCTTTTCCCCATTCGCGAGGAACCAGCTGCGGTCATGGGTAGAGGTGGCCCCGTATCCGGTGGCATTCTCAGCTGAAGAGATAGAACGGCAAACGGAGCACAAGCTTTTCTTGCGCAACTCCAAATAGTCATTGGAGTTCAGGACCGGAGGTTTGATGGCCAAAGTTCTCATCACCGACGAGATATCCCAGGAGGGACTCAGGATTCTGGAGGAGACTGCATCCGTGTCCTACTGTCCGCAGATAAGCCAGGATCAGCTCATAGGTTCCATCGGTGAATACGAGGGCATACTGGTTCGCAGCAGAACAGCTGTTACAGCCGCTGTAATTGCTGCTGGACAGCGGCTGAAGATCATCGGCAGAGCTGGCGTCGGAGTCGATAACATAGACCTGCCAGCAGCCACTCGCGCCGGCATCCTGGTGGTCAATTCCCCGGAGGGCAACACAGCCTCCGCTGCCGAGCATACAATGGCACTCCTGCTCTCGCTGGCCCGGCTGGTACCAGCTGCTGACACATCCGTCAAGGAAGGCCGCTGGGAGCGGGGCAGATTCGTCGGGTCAGAGCTTTTCAACAAGACGCTCGCCATCATCGGACTGGGGAAAATTGGCTCGCGTGTAGCCAGGACAGCCCAGGCGCTGGGTATGAAGATCCTCGTCTGCGATCCGCTCGTCAGCCAGGAGCGAGCACAGCACCTGAATATGCAACGGGCGAGCCTGGAGGAGATCTGGGGCGAGGCTGACTTCATAACTATTCACACACCTAAAACCCGGCAGACAGCGCATATGATCAATCGGCAGGTTTTAAGTCAGGTCAAGCCTGGACTGCGCATCGTCAATACCGCCCGCGGCGGCTTGATCGACGAGGAAGCACTGGCTGAGGCGATCGCAGAAGGTCGCGTAGCAGGGGCCGCCATCGACGTATTCAGCCAGGAGCCCCCAACAGGCTCTCCATTGCTCACGCTCGGCGACAGGGTAATTCTGACCCCGCACCTGGGCGCCTCTACACTGGAGGCGCAGTTCAACGTGGCTATAGATCTTGCCGAGCAGATAAGGGACTTTCTCAAAGGCGGCATGGTACGCAGCCCGGTAAACCTGCCTTCCATGCGCCCGGATGTCCTAAAGGCGCTGGGAAAATATATCTGGTTGGCCGAGGCTATGGGAGCGATTGCCGGTTGCCTTGCTGACGGCAACGTACTCGAGGTAGAGCTCATGGCCTGCGGTAGCCTGGCCGGGCGGGATACAGAGCCCTTGGCAGTAGCTGCTCTCAAGGGGGTCTTTTCAGGCCGGGTCGAATCGGTGACCTACGTCAACGCTCATCTGGTGGCCAAGGAGCATGGAATCAGCGTACGCGAGAGCCGCTTTGAAGAATCCAATCAGCACGGCGATGAGATCTGTGTAATCGTCAGAACCAGCCATCAGAGCTCTGAGATTGCCGGTACAGTCCTGGCCCATAACCAGCCTATCATCACACGCATCAATGGCTTTCCCATCAATCTGACTCCTGCCAGATACATGCTCTTTACCACCCACAGGGATCAGCCAGGTATGGTGGCCAGGGTCGCAGGTCTACTGGGAGATCACGACATAAATATAAGCACGATGAGCGTAGGTAGAAAGCAGGTGCGGCAGGAAGCAGTCATGGTCATGACCCTGGATGATCCGGTCAGCGACGATCTCGTCGGTAAGCTGGCCAGCCTGGGCGGACTGCATACAGCTGCCTTCGTAGCGCTGGATCATATCGCTGCCCCACTGCTATGAAAGGAAATCTCATCTTAATCTTCCATCTGACCGTGCTTACAGCATCCGTCTGGCTGGGAGCTGAGACAGGCGGACTCGCGTCGCAAGCTGGCACGCTATCCAACGACCCACCCATACGTAGTTTTGTAGCCGCTCCCTCGGCTCCACTGTCGCCTCGTCCGCTCTTACCCGCTGCGCTTCGCGCTCGGATTACCGGGCGCTCCACTCCGCTGCCTGAGCGTGCTGGTGTCAGCTCCGCACCCCAGCCTCTTGTAAGCGACAGGCTCTTCGGTCGTGTGGATCTTCCATTTAAGTATCTGCAGCCGATCCCGCTTAGAGGCTCCCGTCTTGGCAGCCTGCCGCCCAAGGCCATAGAGGTTCTCGGGCTCAACCACTTTGTTGTCATCAACAACACCGGCGCCATAAGCATGGAGGCTGTCTATCGGGAGAATCGCCTGAGCGGCAAGACCAACTTTGTCACTGCCGATAGTATCATGCATCCTTACCTGGCCTTCAGCAACAGGGTGCTCGCGCAAGCGATAGAGGAGCACATGGCGCAGGAACTTGCTTCTCTTGCCCGTGCCATGATCGACGCCTGCCTGAGCGATTATGCCCAGGCCGACGATATGGATGTGCGCAACGACATAGAGCATAATATCGCCTTTCTTGCCGTGGCCATGAAGCTGATCGAGCCGGGAGCAGCAGTGCATATGCCTGATACATCAAGACGAATGGTCGAGGCTGACCTGAGCGCAATAGAAAGAGGCAGCATCACGCGTTCGGCTATCTTCGACCGGCAGGTTGATTTCGACAGCTTCAGGCCATGGGGCTGGTATGAAAGCTCTGCCCTTCTCAAGCAATTCTTCCAGGCACGCCAGTGGGTGTCGAGCGCGTCCTACCCGATTGCCGATACCACAGGCAGCACTGCCGGGTCCGGCAACAGCTTCCGCCGGTCGATCCTTCTGTACCGGGCGTTAGTAAGAGGTGCGGTCGGAGACGAGCCGGCTGTCGCCGTCTGGCAGAGGCTTAATCGCGGCTGGGCTCTTCTGGGACCCCCAAGCGCCATCTGGCTTGAAACCGCGCTGACTCCTGGCG
>CAYPBX010000173.1:0-5972 GCA_964409075.1 uncultured Candidatus Obscuribacterales bacterium | reverse complement strand
TTATGCATCACCTCGCTTAAACTTATGGGCTTGACCTCCGGCGTCACTTTCTCATAAGGGGTAGGTACCAGGTCCCCATCCACCCGCAGAACGGGAGGGGAGCCGACCGTCAAGTGCAGATCCGATGCTCCGCGAGCCCGCATAACGTTCAGCAGTTCTGCCGGCATTGTCACGATTCGCCCGGGCATGCAAAAGATTTGCCTCCTCGCCAGCCACATTCGCCCGGGCATGCGCCAATGCTGCTTTGAGCCCGGCGATGTCCTCCGGGCGGTTCGGTTGAATAGACTTGGCAAGTTTATTGCGGCTTGCCGCCAGGCTGGCGGCAGCCTGGTCCAGCTGAGCGCTCAATACCGACGAATTGAGCCTGGCCAGCACCTGCCCCTTCTTCACATGATCCCCCTCCTGCCCCTCTACTGCCACTATTCTCAGCCCACTGACCTCCGCTCCTACAGACAGCGGGTCCCAGGCAGAGATGGTCCCCGATACGGTTAGAGACCGGCTGATGGGCTCCTTCTTTATAGCAGTTGCAGTTACTGTCACTACAGGCGGTGCTACACTGTCGGAAGCCGGGGCGACCGGCTCGACCCGGCTCGACTGCGCGGTAAGCGCATACACAACCGCACAGGCCAGGACAATTGCCATCGCCGAACCGGCGATGGTAGTCCGGGACGACAGTCCTTCTGGCAGGCCGGGCGCTGCCAACCAGCGGCGCCTAGAGCCTCTTGCTCTCACAATCCGCCCTTCCTTCTCTGTTGCAGCTGCTTCTGCTGCTCTCGTATCCATTATTCTCACCTGAGACAGCAACTGAGGCGTTACGTTCCGGGCAATGACCGTTACCTGAGCCCGTCGCACCTGTGGTCACCTGCCATACCCGCGCCGGCGGCTGTCAAAGCGCATAGGCCTATTATAGAGACATCTAAGAAAAATATTTGTTCCTGCCAGCAAATCAGGACTTCCCGGGCTGCCGCCCAATTCGCCTGTCATCGCAAACCATGTCCTGCACCATATGCACTACTGTCCGCCATCCCCGTCGGACAGGAGCTTCTTTACATAGGACAGCTCCTCGTCGAGCGTTGAGACGACACTATCGAGCCTGGCATCGGTCACTTTGCTCAAGAGCTTTCCTATCTCAGGGCCCTCAGGCACCCCAAGGCGGATAAGATCCGCACCCTTGACGGACACCGCGACGGACTTGAGCTCCTCCAGAAACACCTTAATCATCCGCCTGGAGGGCGAGCCCGGTGATGCGAGACAGGCAGCTATAGCCAAGGCCTGGTCCGGGACCCCCTGGAGCAAGTGGTAAATCTCGCTTGCCTTCAGCTTCGCGCCGGTCCCAGCAAGCTTCCCTGGAAGCTGAAAACCACGAGTAATCTGCTCTTTCTCATCACTGGAGAGATGCAGACGATTGAGGACCGCTTGGCGGCGTTTTTCATCCAGCCGTGCTATGAGCAAAGCCAGGTAAACAACCCAGTTACCGGCAACTCTGTAGTGCGCAAGCAAGCGCTCGGCGCGCCTCAACAGCATGGCAACGCTGCGGTCGTAGCCAAGTTGCGCGTCGAGATAACCGAGCCTCCCGCCCAGCTTGCCCAGAAGATCCAATGCCTCCAGGCGATCGGGCGACTCGAGGATAAGCCTGACCTCCTCGCGAATCCTGACCCCGCCTAGATCATCGAATATGCCCATCTCAATCGCTCTCAAAGCCTGCTGCCTCGTGCGCTCGTCCATAGTCAGGCCAAGCCGGGAAGCAAATCGGGCTGCACGAACAATTCTGGTTGGATCTTCTATAAAGCTGAACGGGTGCAGAGTGCGAAGCTTCTTCGCCTCCAGATCATTCAGCCCCCCGAAGTAATCGACCAGATCCCCGTAGCAACCAGGATTCAGGCAGATAGCCAGCGCATTGATGGTAAAGTCTCTGCGGTAGAGATCCTGGCGCAAGATCGATGCCTCAACGGTGGGAAGCGCGGCTGGATACTCGTAAAACTCCTCCCTGGCAGTTGAAAGATCCACCTGGCGCTTCCCCGGGCAGTAAAACTCGAGGGTGGCTGTCTGGAACCTCTCATGCCTGGCAATCAGATGGAGTCTGGCTGGGAACATGGACTCGAGAGCGCTGCCCAGATCCAAGGCTGATCCTTCGACAACAAAGTCCAGATCGAAGTGCCGGCGACCCAGGAGCAGGTCGCGAACGCAGCCGCCGACAGCGTATGCGGTCATATTCAGCCTGGCTGCTGCAATGCCTACCTGCTCGAATAGCCAGCGGGTCGGACCATCAAGCCTTGCCAGTCTCTCCTTAAACTCTGGATAATGCCTTTCGGGCAAGATCGCCTGTTCCTCACCGCCGGCTCCAGGACTTTGCCCGTAGAGCGTTTGCAGCACCTCCGTCCTGCTCACCAGCCCGACCAGCTGCCCGTCGGCATCGAGCACTGGCAGGCGACCTATATCCTCCTTGATCATGATCTGCTGGATTTTAGACAGCGGTGTTTGAGGCGAGATGGTAATAACCGGATGACTCATGAATCCTTGAACCGGGGCATGGCTCAACCTGTGATGCCTGGCCTGATCAATATCTCGGCGCGAAACCACGCCGACCACGCTGTCGCTCTCCGTCACAACAAGACCGTCCTGCCCGTACCGCAGCATGATTCGCTGGGCCTCCTCCATTGTCTTGCGCGGGTGGATGGTGCGCACAGGAGCGGTCATTATGTCGGCAGCCTGCTTCTCAGGCTCCACATGTGAAGCAAGCGCCGCCTCGACACGCAAGACAACCTCCTGCACGCGTGCTCCCTTGAGAACCGCGGCAGCCGCGCCTGGATGTCCGTCACCACCAAGCTCCCTGACAACCTGGCGCACATCGACTGCTGGCGTATCGCTCCGCCCGACCACGTGGACCCGGTCCCTCATTCTGACAACAGTGAGCACCGCTGCCGCGGACTCCACCTCCAGGAGCTTGCGCGTAAGCGTAGCGAGCCCTTCGAGATACCTGGGCCACTCGCCTTGAGCCAGGACGACCTTTGCTCCGGATACATTCACGCTCCTGCAGTTGCCAACCAGCTGCTCGAGCAGCTTCACCTGCTCATCGCTGAGCTTGGGGTTGAGAAAATCAGTCACAGTACTGAGATCAGCTCCCCGCTCGAGAAGGAAGGCGATGCAGCGCGCATCGGCTGCAGTAGCGCCCCGGTAGGTCAGACAGCCGCTGTCCTCATAGATCCCAAGGGCCAGGAGCGTAGCCTCGAATGGCGTGAGCTTCAGTTTAAGTTTGCGAATCTGCTCAACAAGAAGAGTTGTGCAGGCGCCGGACGCCCTGATTATGGAATCTGTCGCTGCGCCAGGTCCCAGCCCGCAGGGATCGAACAGATGATGATCGAATATGGTGTAGATCCCAACACCCCTGGAGTCTATAAGATACCGCCGGAGGAGATCATCGAACCTCTCTGCATGCTGGCAGTCAACGATGAATATATGCTCGACCTGACTCAAATTGATGTATCGAAGCTGTGCGATAGGCAGGCTGTCCCGGTAAAGAGAGAGGAACTGCCTGACATTGCCGACCAGCGGGTAGCCCAGCACCATGCGAGTGCTCGGGTAGAGCCTCGTCACAGCGTAGGCGGAGGCCAGGGAGTCGAAATCCATATTGTTATGGCAGACGACAATATTCATCTCAATCTCTATTCCACATCAGGCTACCCCGATTGCCTGGCCGCCTGAGCACAATTATGACTGAGTCCGGATTACGCCTTCTGGCCTTTGCTTTCACGTGCTTTTCACACAGGACAGCTATGGTACTTAGTGAGACCAGGAAACAGGAATAAACCGGGCAGCAGTAGGCGCTTCAGCCTGCTTTACATTACGGTTTACGCTGCCTGGCCTCCGGGTACTCATTGAGTGAGGTTCATGCCTAATTACTAACTCATAAAAGCTAAACATGGAACCTTTAAGCACGCTAGCGCAAATCTATCTCGTCTGCGGCGCAATTGGATCGATCTACCTTATCGGCAGCTTTGCCCTCGGTGCCATCGATTCCGGCGGAGACGCAGGGCACGGCGATATCGACCACGGAGCCCATGTCGATGCCGGTGACGGAGCCCATGTCGATGCCGGCGATGGTGGGGCGGATGCTCAACTGAGCGATGGGGCGCATGGCGAGAGCGGCTCACATGGCAACGGCCATTCCCAGCTAGCACATCACCAGCTCACCGCCCATACACCGCCGCTCTACCTGGCACTTCAGTCCGCCTTCCATCCGCGCCGGATGGTCCTCTCTCTCCTGACGCCGATGTCCTTCGCCAGCTTCATCGCCTTCTTCGGCATCATTGGTTTCATGACCCTGCACGCTTTCCCCTTCCTGGGACCCATCAGCCTGGCTCCTGCCATCGCCACCGGCCTTGTTCTGTGCGGGTTGATGCGGCTTGTAATGTTCACGATATTCTCACGACTTACATCCAGCAGCCACATCAGCAGCAACCAGATGATAGGCCATATGGCTGATGTAATTACGCCTGTGGAGGCAGGCAGGACGGGCGAGATTATCTATGTAATTAGCGGCCAACGGTACAACTCGCCGGCCAAGGCAGCAACTCCCGAGATGAGTTTCCCGCGAGGATCGAAGGTGATAATCACAGACATGCAGGGACGAACAGCACTGATTGAGCAGGTGAGCGATCCCTTTTTGCTCGAGTCAACAAACAGCAATCACGAATCCCCAGATCAACACAATTGAGGCTTACAAATGATGAGAGCCAACAAGACAAATAAAAACTAGACAGCTGTCGCTAACAGCGTCAGTTGATCCCAATTTAGAAGACAGCATCTAAGCGATGCAAATTTAAGTGAGTGGATTTGCTCAAAGAAGGAGGTACATCAATGGACTGGATAATCTCGGGTGGAGTTGGGCTTGTAATTGTAATCTTTATACTTTTTCTAGTTATGGCTATCAGCTGCTACCAAAAGTGCGGTCCCAACGAAGTAATGGTGATTTCAGGAATGGGGAAAGCGCCAAAAATAGTTAAAGGCGGTGGCACCCTTTTCCTTCCTGTGTTTCAGGATAAGGACTACCTGACACTTGAGGTGATGACGATAGATGTCAGATCGCCATCGGCCATAATCACAAAGAATGGTGTTCCCCTCTTTGTCGATGGAGTGGCGCAGATGAAGGTAAACAGCGACGAGGCATCCATCCGCACCGCAGCCGAGCGCTTCCTCGGCAAGGACGTCGACGAGATAAAGCACGTGGCCCACGAGACTCTTACCGGCCACCTGCGCGCCATCCTGGGCACGATGGAGGTCGAGGAGCTCATCCAGAACTTCGATGCCTTCACGACCCGCGTTCAGGAGCACTCCATAGGGGACCTGGCCAAGATGGGGCTTACGGTAGACTCCTTTAACATTAAAGAGATCCGCGACGATGTAGGCTATCTCGATGCGCTGGGACGCAAGCGCACAGCGGATGCCAAGCGGGACGCCGATATCGGTGTCGCCGAGGCCGAGAGAGAGACACAGATAGCGCGAGCCAACGCGCAGCGCGATGCCATGATTGCCCAGGCTGATGCGCAGGCGCAATCTCAGGTCGCCCAGTCCAGGGCCGCCGAGACCGGAGCCAAAGCGAAAATACTCGCGGATACTGGTATCGCTGAAGCCACCAGAGATTTTCAGGTTAAGCAGGCGCAGTATCAGGCTACCATTGCCAATGAGAAGGCCCAGAGCGACATGGCTTACGACATCATGAAAGCACAGACCGAGCAGAAGCTTATCGAGGAGCAAACGAAGATCAAGATTGTCGAGGAGCAGAAGCAGGTCGAGCTGGAGTCCGTCAAAGTGCAGAGGCGCCAGGTCGAGCTGGAAGCGGCGGTGACAAAGCCAGCGGAAGCCGAGCAGTCCAGGGTAAGGATCTACGCGCAGGCCGAGCAGGAGAAACGCAAAATCCTCGCCCAGGCTGATGCTGAGGCCAACAGGATCAAGGCAGGCGGCGATTCCGAGTC
>CAYPBX010000172.1:0-5981 GCA_964409075.1 uncultured Candidatus Obscuribacterales bacterium | reverse complement strand
AAGAATTCTGGTGTCAGGCGCTCGAACTTAGTCTTGCCCCGCTGGTAGGTCGCCTGAAAGAGCGGAAATATCTCGGCTAACAGATGATCGTCGGCTCTGGAGACAATCGTAGTCAGCAAATGCCCCTGCTGGCGACTCAGCTTCAGCTTCCTCTTCAGATTCTGGCGCCGCGATTTTTTCAGCCCAGCCAGATAATCGCCCACATCGCCTTCAGGCAGTGAGACTGAAGTTCCCGGATAGCTGACAGTCTTGAAGTAGCGCCTGTTCACTGTGAGACGATCCAGGGCCTTGCTAGCGCTATTGGGAAAGTCTTTCCAGACGATCATCGAGGCCCGGAGAGCTCTTGCTTTGCCCTCCAGCTCAGCCTGAATCACTGGTACCATCTGCGCCAGGTCACAACCGGGCAAAAGTCCTACCGTCCCTTCCTCTGCGCAGGGCGACCCTACAAACAGGGTACGTTGATAACGCAAATGCGGAAAGAGCCGCCCGCCCGCCCGCAAAAGCCTTGCTACCATATCAGGCGCCAAAAGATCGATGGGAACATCCATGCTAAAGGTCGGGGCGATTCCTATCGGTTGCAAGCCCTCGTAAATGACCAGGTACTGGAATGTGAACTGGTCCTCTAGCCGGCTTCTCTCCAGAGCGATGTACCACCACCTGCCTTCAAGCGGAGAGGGAAAGCAGCGCACCCAGAGATCCTCATCAATCTCTTGCGCCGTGGAACACCAGCCAACGGAAAGCTCCTGAACCCCGATCGGGGCTACACCACGCTCAGGAGCGCCGTTCCTCCAACTATCAAGCCTATGCCTGCCCATTTTCTCCTTGAAATCATCTCCTTCAGCCAGACTCTGGCCAGTATGGCAACCGCAACAAAGCTCAGGCTTCCCATAGGAAAAGCAATACACACATCCAGGAATCGCAACACATATGTCCAGGCGGCAATCTCCAGGATAAAGAATGCCGTACCAGCTGCCAGGAAGACAGCGCGCTCATTGAGACCGCCCTCGTTATCGCCGTTAGCAGCCTTCTTGAGGGCAATCTGCCCGACTGCCTCCAGCCATATGGCAACAAAAACAAGCGCGACTCCGATAAGGCGCTGGTCGGTCATTGAACTTCGCTGCCCTCCGGTGTGCTGGCATGCTCTGCTCTTCCAATGAGCCATACCCCCGCAACAATAAGCGCTATACCGAGAGCCTGCAGCACCGTCACTGTCTCCTTCAATATGAGCGCCGAGAAGACGGTAACGCTGACGATGCTCAATGCTGTCACCGGCTTGGCGTAGCTCAGGTCAGCGTGTCGGAGGACCCACAACCAGTTGACCAACTTGGGGATGAAGAGGAGCATGGCAAAGAGAAACAGCGGCTCCGATAAGCAGGCAGGTACAAGCTGCTCCAGTCCGACATGAGCCGGCACTCCGGCTATGGCGGATTTCCAGGTGAGCTGAGTGGCTGTGTCCAGAGCTATTGCGACAGCCAGCCCCCAGAGAACCGGCTGTGGTATCTTTGCTGTTGCGGGCTTTCGGACTCCCGACGAGGCAGAAGGAGGCTCCGCCGCAATGGATGACAGGGTGGAAGATCGTTTGGTCATCGGCTGAGCGCGCAGGTCGAGATCATCCAGAACATGGCAAGCTGGTAGCCTCAGATTAAGATACAGTGCTGCGCCTGGTCCTGGCTGAGCCTGTTATTCTAAGATCTGCCTAACCTTAAATCATCGCCATTCACTATCCCGGGCAAGCACGCACATGCGCCAACGCTGCTTCGGCTTGTCATGGGAAGCGTTGTTACCAAGAGGGTTCATGGAAGAACCAGACGGGTATGATTCGGGAAAACAGCCACAGGGAAGATATATTGTCGCTTTCGTGCGCTGTGGAAAGCTTACAGGCAGAATCAGGGGATCATGGTGACAGCAATATTGAAAGGACACATGATTTCGGTCTTGCTGATCGGCTATCTCTGCCTTTCTCCAGGCGCCCATGCCGGTGCCACCATATCTGATGGACAAACAGAGCCCAGAGAAACAATAGCTGCTTGCTCAGACATTCAGAATCAAGTCGCATCCTTGAATCCGCGTGTTGAGCTGCACGGTAGCATTAGCATAACCCAGAGATCGAATGCACCAGCAGAGGCAATTGAGGAGCTTCTCTGTGTCGCCAGCGCGAGGGACGCCAGAATGCAGGCGCTGAACAAGACCGTTGACCGCCATCGATATGCTCACAAGCGTCTCTGGGCGCTCGCCAAGGATGCCGCGAACTTCGTCATATCCTACAGGGGTTACTCGCCCTCCAGTGAAGGCGGTGACATCATACTGGGGGAGAAGAGCAAGTTGAAGAGTCTGTCTGCAGCCGAATACCAGCATCAGAAGCTGGCTGATGAGGCCGAGATAGAGATAGTCGCAAGCATTTTCCAGATCGCCAACGGCCTGGGCATGCAGGACCGCCCCGAAGGACAGGCAGAGATAGACCAGGCCATGCAATCGCTGAAGAGCCTCGCCGGAGGCGAGAAGGCCTCTGCCGTTCTTCATAACCTCCGACGCTGGAGCGCTGGGCTGATTGTCCAGAAGCAGATCTACCGGGAGCCGGTCTGGGGGATCAAACAGAGACGAGAAAAGCTGAGAGCCGTGCTGCTTGCCTTAAAGGACCGGGATCCAGTAATCAAGGAGATTGTTGATCGTGTGCACCGGTACAACGGCAGGAGCAAGCGTACGCTCGCCACAGCACGCTTGGTCAAAACAAGCCTGGGTTTGGCGGGACTGGCACCAAGCTTTGTAGGGACAGCATCACAAACTGCCCTCTTTACCTTCGTCATGCTCACTGGCGGCACTGAGGAGGACAAGCTACTCAAAGAGCTCTACCTGGACAAGAGGCTCGATAGCCGCAGCCGGGTGTTGAGCGAGACCGCTCATATGGCTCTGGAGAGCTACCAGATTGGGCGGCTTACTGGCAACGGCGTATTGCTCTCCTGCTCGGAGTCGGTCCTGACCAGACTGTGCGGCAGCAAAGCCCAGGAGCTGCTCTCAGCCGCCCGCGACAGCCAAAGGCCTGTCGTGCCGCTTCCCTGAGGAGAAAAATAAATGCCTGGGCGATTGTCCAATCAGGAGCGACGCAGCGCTTGATCGGAAAGGCGCGCTTGATCGGTGGACCTTTCCGACCTCATGCTCGCCAGCGTCTGCTTCATGAGCTCGTGCACGTGTTTGCGCAGCTTAGCGGAGCTGACCTGGAAATCTGAGGGATCAACCGGCGGCAGGATCTGGACACGGACATCAGCCACAAAATTCAAGCTCCTGCCATGCTTGGCAAGAATGTCGTGCGTTCCATCGATGACAACAGGCACCACAGGCACCTTGCAGTCGACAGCAAGCCGGAAGGCCCCGTCGCGAAAGTGCTGCAGCTGCCCATCCTCTGAACGCGTCCCTTCCGGAAACATCATTATGGAAGTCCCGCGGAAAAGCCACTGCCTGCAGATGCCCATCATCTCCTTGATGCTCCTCATATCGCCACGCTTAAGGAGCACATACTGGTTGAGCTTCATGTTGTGGCCGATAATCGGTACAGAGAAGATCGATTCTTTCGACACCCACTTAAACGGTCTGTAGAGGCCGTAAAGCACAATAATGTCAGCATAAGACTGATGGTTGGCAACCAGAACATAGCTTTTGCCCGGCTCCATGTTCTCCGTTCCCTTAATTGTCAATTTCCAGAAGGGGTTGACATGTATATACAGCTGCGCCCAGAGGCAGGAGAACAGGTGGGTCAATTTCAGATTGGGATCGAAAGGTTGACTGACAAGCCTGATCAGCGCTGCGATACACAGCATAAAGGCGCTGGTAGCGAAAAAATAGGCCATAAACAGGGCGCTCAATGCCTTTCCGAACAAATCACTAACCTCCCAAACGCAAAGGCCTTCTCCAGGCGCTAGAGCCCGTAGCTCTTCTCCAGGAAATCGATTCGCTGGCGGATCGTCCCTCCCCGCACACTACCTTCGGTGGCTTTCTCCATCTTCTCCAGGCGTGTGAGAACCGATCCTGTCTGAGCCTGTCCGTACAGTTTCATCTCCACGGCAGATAATCTGGTCGCAAGCGAGCCGGTCTGCGATGGAGGCGAGGCGGATCCTTGCCTGCCTGCGCCGTATGAATCGATCTTGCCGGCTGGACTGTCGGTCTTCTGTCCGGCCAGAGCTGGCTTAACTGGCACCTCAAGAGCCCTCCCCACCGGCGCCTCCGTAGCCGGGCTGGTCACCTTGATGCCCGGGGTGAGAATCTTGATCGCCGACGGCGGCGCCACCACGGCCGGCAGACCCTGCCGGGGCTCCTGCCCGGTGCCGCCAGGCGCTGATGGCTCAGGATTAACTGCGCTCACCCCCTCCCTGCGCAGCGTCTCCTCCAGAAGCCTGAGATTGTGGCTGGCGTTGCGATGATATGGATCCAGCTTCAGCGCCGTCTCCCATTCCTGCCTGGCCTCCTTGTACATTTTCCTGTTGAAGTAGTGCATCCCCCAGTTGTTGTGGGCAATAGCGATATTTGCTCTGGCAACCTCGTTGGTCGGATCCAGCCTGAGGGCGTCCTCATAGGCAGCTATCGCTTCGGCAAACTTATGCTGACCCAGAAGGTAATTTCCCTTGTCGACCTGCTCGCCGGAGGCCAGCCGCTCTCCCCGCGCGGGTCCGCCCTGAGCGTGAACCTCCCAGGTCCGACCTGCTGCCAGCAATGCCGCTATTGTCAACAAGAGGATAGGAATAAATCTCATTATCCTGTCAAACGCCACTGCCTGGAAGCCTAAGCTGTTACATCTCATCGTTTGTCTGCCTGTTGTATTAAATGACGACCAACATATAACCAACACCAGTCCGCTTTTTAAGGGATGAAATTGTCCATGTGGGACTTGAAGCCTCAACCAGGAATCTTAAAGCATTCCAAGAAGTACTTCCTTCTTCATATATGCTCAACTATACTGCACTCAGACCGGGTGATGGCAGCAATCGTTGTTCCCCGGGTGATGCAGCTGGCACTGGCAGCGGTTTTTGCAGGGCTTGCACAATGGCTTATCCAACTGTACTGGCGCTGGCGTTCTTGCTCTTGTGCTTGGCTCATCCGCCTGCTCAGGCTGGCCAGGGAACGACCCTAAGCTCGGTGAACTACCTGCGTTCTCTTTTAGCCAGCTCCAGCGGCTATTCATTACATAGGCGCTCTGAGCGCTTCCTCCGTCGCGCTCTCCGCGCCTATCACGCTCGGCTGCAGATTCCTGGGCCGGAATCCTTCGCCTCGCTGCCTGAGCAATCTCTCCATAGGCGCTCTGAGCGCACTATTCAGGAACGCCTCCACCTTTGCCACGCTCTCTTGCCTGAGCGATTGTCAAATGCTAACGCCCCTGCCGCTGGCTTGCCGGACGATCCGGCTCTGAAGAAGGCGCTGGAGATTCTCAGCCGGATAAGGAATGAAAGAAAGCTCTCCGATCCCGGGCCGCGAAGCAGGCAGGTCCCGGATAACCTCGTCAAGCAAAGGCAAGACGACCGAAAACAGCTCCTGATCCTGGGTGGGCCGGAAGCCTTTCCGTTATAGATTTAAGAAGGGGAAACTGCCGGAGTTGGCATCGCAGCCCGCAAGCCTGAGCTATGAGCATGGAATGAGCGGTCAGCCGCTTTCCGGGCTTACCATAGGAAAACATTTCGATCTGGTATCGAATGAGATACCCCATAGCGAGGTCCTGGTGAGCCCGAAGGAGAATCGCCGCCTCACCTACAGGCAACTACACCAACGAGTCGACCGGTTTGCCCGCGGCCTTATGCATCTTGATGTAAGGGCTGGCGACAGAGTAGGGATATGGGCTGCCAGCGTTAGCGACTGGGTGGTCACACAGCTGGCCGTGGCGAAGACTGGAGCCATTCTGGTTAACATAAATCCTGCTTATAAGACCGCTGAGCTCGAATTCGTGCTACGGCAATCCGGCGTCAAGGTACTGGTATTATCTCCGGGATACAGCGGTGATG
>CAYPBX010000171.1:0-5999 GCA_964409075.1 uncultured Candidatus Obscuribacterales bacterium | reverse complement strand
CGGACTATATGGTCGAGGTCGGCGGGCGCACCCTCCGGGAGCTCTTCGCGGAGGCCGCCAGAGCGCTCTTCGCGACCGTGACCGACATCGCCTCGGTCCGCCCCGACCAGATGGTGACCCTGAGCCTCGAGGCGGAGGACGCGGACGAGCTTGGCGACATACTTGCTTATCTGCGCCTGGTTGTGGATCCAGACGGGCCAAAGGCCAAGGAAGCGTTCGAGCATGTATGCCAACTCAAGGCCAAGGAGGTGGATCCGCGGCTTCTCGCCTCCATTGCCAGCTTCGCCGAGGCTAACAGCCTCTCTTTCTTGAAAGGGGTTGAGATCTACGCCCAGGCGACCAACGACAACTCTTGTAAGGACCTGGAGCAGCTGGTCAGGCTGATTAGAACAATGCACAATGAGTCGCTGCCGCCGGCAGAGACGATCTCGCTCATCAGGCGCACGCAAAGGCTCGACCAGTATTACCGCCTGGCCAGTGTCCCCAGAGGTGTCGAATACGAGCCGCTGCGCAGGCTCAAGCTCGTCGAGGAGCAGGCGGCCGGGCATGACAGCGTTGCTGGCTTTGTAAACAGTCTTGAGACAAAGGCGGATCTTGGTAAAGGAAGCGCTGATTCCGTGGTCAGGATCATTGATGTGTATGACTCCAAAGGCATGGAGTTTCCAGTTGTGTTTCTTGCTGGTCTTGCCGAAGGTCTGTTCCCTCTGGGCGGACTGGCCGACATAGAGGAGGAGAGGCGTCTTTGTTATCTTGCCTTTACCAGGGCCAGAGACATGCTCTATCTGTCGCTGCCTGCGGAGTTTGCTGGCCGTGCCTGCCCGCCCTCGCGCTTTCTCGTCGATGCCAGGCTCATGCCGTATCGGACACCAACAGGCTCACCTGAGCCTGCCAGCCATGCCGGCTCTGGCCAAGAGGCCCCTGTCGCATCAGCTGGTGAGACTCCAGGCTCGAAAGGCCATGTTGATGTCATAAGCGGCAGACAGCTCCAGGCAAGTGAGCATGCCCGGCCAAGTTTTAATAAAGGGGTCGAAGGAGCCTGCCTGCAGGCACAGCAATGCCCCACCTGCGGTAGCCTGCTGGAGAGTGGCGGACGCTTTTGTGGACAGTGTGGCTATCGCCTTGTCGATCAGTCACAGGCCTGCACTGGATGTGGGCTGCCGCTGGAGGCAGGGGCGAAGTTTTGTGGGGAATGCGGCCTTCCGGTCGATCAGTCAGAAGCGTAGCGCCTGGCACAGATCAAGAATCAACGGTAATCTGCCTCTTCCTAAGGGCTCTCAACAGAGATGATACCTGAAACGCTGTCTGCGTGAGAGTTCTGGAGTTGTCGATAATCTGATCGCAGCGACTTGCTTTTAACTTCGCCGGGAGCTGAGCGGACAATCGCCTCTCTATCTCCTCATCGGAAAGATTATCCCTGCGCTTGAGGCGCTCTCTGAGGGTTGTTTCGTCGCAGACGACAGTCCATATCTCGTCAAACTCATGCTCAATTCCGGCCTCAAAGAGAAGCGGAACGAGAACAGCCACCAGCTCATTGTCTCCTTGAGCGCGGATCTGCTTCCTGTACTGGCTGATCACTGCCGGATGAACGATCGCCTCCAGATCACGGCGAGCGTGATGGTCCTGGAAGACGAGATTTCCCAGCCTGGCTCTGTCGACGGCTCCGCTTCCATCGCCCAGTTTAATCCCCTCTCCAAATCGCTCTATAACCGCCTGGCGTGTGGGGGTTGCCTGGGTAAGCAGATCGTGCACAATTAAGTCGGTGTCGATGACCGGAACCCCGCAGTCGGAGAGGATCTTTCCTACAGCGGATTTTCCTGATCCGATATTACCAGTGATACCAATAATGCAACGCATTGCCACTATCCTGCCTTGCTCACAAGCGGAGCCCCGATGCTTGCTGCTTGTGGTTCAGCCGTTGTCATCAGTGGCATTGTAAGGGCTGGTTGATCTTTCATCGCCTCTGGCGTATGTTAACTTATAGGAAACATTAGGTCGCAAAGGCCGTCTAATATTGGTGTGTCTGGACCAGGTATTCCGGGTATAAGATCTCTGTGGCTAAACACCGGGTAAATATTGCTTTTGCTGTAATGCTGTCCTGGCTTCTGAGCGGTCCCGGAGCGCTGGCCGGCACTTTTCAGGTCGGCATAAAGCACTACAATGCTGGTCGCTACCGGCATGCGGTCATATTTCTTAGTGCGGCTGCTGCGCAGCAGCCGCACGACTCTCTGGTGCATTACTACCTTGCCAACGCCCTGGTGCATCAGGGGCGTCACGATGATGCTGTGGTTGAGTACAACCTCTCCTTCCAGCTGGATCCGCGCGGACCGGTGGCGGGCTTCTGCCTGGAGGCTCTGGAGAAGTACGGGCAACCGATTCGCGAGCTTGAGAAGACTCAAGTGCAGCTGACGGAGACATACAGGCGTTTGCATACTGTCGGGGATCTTGCCGCAAGGTCTGGTGGCGCCAATTCCGAAGTCTCCCGGGCTGTGTCATTGATTCGCCAGCAGGCTGCCTATGAGAAGGCTAAACACCGCTACTACAACGAATACATGGTCAAGGCTGTAATGGAGCAAGCAGCCACACAGAAGGGGCGCATAAGGCAGTGGCGTGACGATGAGATCTCGGTGCTTCAGCAGCCGGTCATTATAGCTGGCGGCAGAGGTGCTATAGATCTAAGGTATGTAAACCCGGCACTTTTTGATCCGCAGATGCGCGAGGCCATGATCAAGCGTGTCGAACAGCAGGCGCATGAGAAGGAGAAGGCTTGTGAAGCACGTGCTGCAGAGCATGTTGACCGGCACAAGCGCTGGTTGGCTGAGAAGAACTATGCTCTGGATGACGTTGTCTCGAATCTTGAATCTCAGCTGGAGTCGCCAGGGAAAGGCAGTGTGAGACTTGTTCCCGAGGGAACTGGGCTTTATGTCAGGCAGTATGCGCACAGCCGGTCGGGGCGAGAATTGCCGGAGGTTCGCCAGGCGGTAGTGCGCATCGTGGGACAGGGAGCCGATGAGGCTCACGACTATCAGCATGGCTGGGGTGGGCAGCAAGCCAGCAAACGGGTAACCGGTAAGGTTCTCGAGTCAGATTGACACCTGCATATTGCTTTGGCTATGATCTGGAATAGTCTCGGTCCTGGACAGAGCAAAGTGCGTTTGTCCTACAGAATCGAGTTTTAGGGGTTCCGGCTCGCCGTGCTGACGTAGACTTATGAACCCGCTCAAATAAGGGAATAGGAAACGGGAAAGTGCAGCGGAGGTTCCCCACCTGGGGTATACCGGGTCAAAACTCACAGCTGGTCCTAGGCTGAGACCACATCTGCCCGAATTAATACAGAGCCAGGCAGCCTTAATTTAGGTCTAGCCGTTGCCGGCCTACAGTCGGCTCTATAGGGTCGACAAGACACATGCAGGAAGTGAGAGCCGAGATTGCTTTGCCGTCGGCAAGCTCAACTTACAAGCTGGGCTTTGCGCTTGGCGTTTTGGCTGATAGCCAACTGCTTGTGACTCTTGCCGGGCCGCTGGGAGCCGGCAAGACTTCCTTTGTGAAAGCGTTGGCCTCTGGGCTGGGCATCACACAGCTGATTGGCTCACCTACCTTCACAATGCTAAATGAGTATTATTCCGGCCGACTGCCACTTTTTCATTTTGATTTATACAGGCTGGCCGAGCAAGCGTACGAGCCGGATGGCAGGCTGGCGGTCGAATCCCGGCTGGGGTTCCTTGTAGGCCAGCTGGAGGAGTTTCTCGAGGGTGACTGTCTTGTTGCTATCGAGTGGCCGGAGCATATCCGGGACTATTTGCCTGTTGAGCGGCTGGAGATCTGCCTGCAGTATGCTGGTTCCCGGGGCAGGCGGTGCAGTCTGAGAGGAGCCGGGACTACCCAAGTTAAGCTGATAGCAAAGCTTAGCGAGGCGGGTCCAAATCTTTGGGTATATTGAGCACCGTGATATACTCACCGGGCAGATTTCACCTTGGCAGGGTGTTCGGGTGCGGGCTGCCCTTGGAAATCTTAAGGCGTCAGGATGACTTCTGCTAAATTAGCTGTCGATAGGCTGTGTACTTTTTTGATTACCTAATGAGCAAGGTTTTAGTCATCGTTGAGTCTCCAGCCAAGGCTCGAACAATAAGCAAGATACTGGGGGCTGGCTTCCAGGTGAAGGCCAGCATAGGCCACATCCGCGACCTGCCCCGCAAAAAGCTGGGCGTTAATGTGCGCAAGAACTTCGAGCCGCAATACGAGATCCTGCGCGAGAAGGAGCCGATCGTCAAAGATTTAAAGGCAGCAGCTGACCGGGCCGACAAGGTATACCTGGCTCCTGATCCGGATCGTGAGGGAGAGGCGATCGCCTGGCACCTGGCAGAGCTTCTCGAGCTGCCAGAAGGCAAGCTCAAGCGCATAGAGTTCAACGAGATAACCAGAGAGGCAGTCATGGCGGCAATGAAGTCGCCGCGGCAGATTGACAGGCGTCTGGTGGATGCGCAGCAAGCACGCCGGGTTCTCGATCGCCTGGTCGGTTACAAAATCAGCCCGCTTCTTTGGCGCAGAGTCAACGGACGCTCAGCAGGCCGCGTACAGAGCGTGGCTGTGAGGCTTATCTGTGAGCGGGAGCAGGAGATCGATGAATTTAATCCGCAGGAGTACTGGTCGCTCACTGCCTGCCTGCAAAAGGAGAAGGGGGGCGAACACGTTAAGGCCAGTCTCTGCCGCTATGATGGCAAGCGCATCATAGCGGCTGCCGAGAAGAAGAGCGACAGCTCTGTCGTTATCGACCAGCGCAGCAAGGCAGAGGAGATTATCGCTCACATCGATGGCCGGGAGTTTC
This sequence comes from uncultured Candidatus Obscuribacterales bacterium, assembly GCA_964409075.1. Lineage (GTDB taxonomy): Bacteria > Cyanobacteriota > Vampirovibrionia > Obscuribacterales > Obscuribacteraceae > CAYPBX01. Next base: position 1,177 of record CAYPBX010000171.1, on the reverse strand, counting down.
AGGTCAGCTCCCTTGTCGAGAAGACGAGCCAGAGACAACCGCTACCGCCTTTCATTACCTCGACCATGCAGCGTGAGGCGGCCACACAGCTCGGCTTCTCGGTAAAGAAGACCATGCAGGTAGCCCAGTCCCTCTACGAAGGGGTTGAGCTGGGCGGTGAGGGCCCTACCGGCGTGATTACATATATGCGTACCGACTCCACGCGTGTGTCTAAGCAGGCGCAAACAGAGACGCTGGGCTACATAAGAGACAAGCTTGGCGACAAGTACTGCCCGGAGGCGCCCCGCAACTTCCGCCCTAAGAGCAAAGCCGTTCAGGATGCGCATGAGGCTATTCGTCCCACCAGCGTGGAGAGAGAGCCTCAGGCGGTGCGCTCCCACCTCTCCGGTGATCAATACAGGCTCTATAAGCTCATCTGGGAGCGGTTTGTTGCCAGCCAGATGGCGGAAGCAGAGCTTGCCACATGCACAGTCGAGATAACAGCCGGGAAGGCGGTTTTTAGAGCCTCCTGTACTGATGTGAAATTCCCCGGCTTCATGAAGGTGTACAATCGGCCGCTCAATCATGATTCTGAGGCTGGAGATAACTCCGATAATGCCAAGAGCCTTCCCCAGCTTAGGGAGGGAGAACCACTGGAGCTGTTGGCGTTGGATCCTCGGCAACACTTTACCCAACCCCCACCGCGCTACAACGAAGCAAGTCTGGTCAAGACGCTCGAGGAGTTGGGAATCGGGCGCCCGTCAACCTATGCTACGACAGTGGCCACGATCGTAGATCGTAAGTATGTAGAGAAGAACGAGAAAAAGCTGGTACCGACCGACCTGGGTAAGGCTGTCAATTATCTGCTTGTCGAGCATTTTGGAGATATTGTCGATGTTGGCTTCACGGCTGATATGGAAGCGAAGCTGGATCAGATAGAAGAGGACAAGGTCGAGTGGCACGGCATGCTCAAGGAGTTCTATCAGCCGTTCGGGCAGACTTTGAAAAAGGCCAAAGAGAGCATGGACAAAGTTGTCATCCTCTCAGAGCATTCCTGCCCGAGCTGCGGCAAGCAGATGGCGGTGCGCAGCTCTCGCTACGGGCAGTTTCTGGGCTGCACCGGCGATCCGGAATGCAAGACTAAGATAGCTCTGACCAAGGAAGGCAAGCCGGTTCCACCCGATCGTCCCTCGCCGGA
>CAYPBX010000170.1:0-6023 GCA_964409075.1 uncultured Candidatus Obscuribacterales bacterium | reverse complement strand
GGCGGGTACATCAGGTATAAGACAGGCATGCCTGTCTTTATCGATGACCGTGCGGACTTTTACGGTCAGGAGTTTTACAGCCAATACGGTGCTGTCAGCACGGTTTCTCCTGGATGGGAGGCGGTGCTCGATAAGTACAAAATAGACTGGATTCTTTTTCCAAGAATGAGCCGGCTTGCTGCCCGGCTGATGGAGGAGGATGGCTGGCGACTGGCCTGCGAGGATTCTGCGTCCTATCTTTTCTTGCGGCGGCAGGAGTAGGATTATACTGCTGCTGGATTGCTCCCGGCGCGCGCGTCTTTGAAGACCTGCTCGGTGACGGGGACTTCGAGGACGTCAGGCCAGGAGTGCCCCATGAGCTTGTAGACGTTTTGCAGGCGCAGGCGAAACTGCCTGTCGAATATTGGATCGGAGCTTGAGTTGTTCGGCTCGCCGAACCACCAGAACCAGTCGCTGCCTTCGGCAGTGTAAATCTCCTCCCAGGCCTTGTTTTGCCTATCGATGGGGTGAATCTCTTTTTTCAATTCTGAAACTAAAAAGGCTCTGGTGGTAGAGAGCAGATCCCAGGCTTTGTTTTTTATCGGGTCACCAATCCAGATGTGAAAGTCGGCTCCTATCCAGGAGCCGCTGGCAAGATCAAAAAGCTCTGCTGAAGGCGGGTTCCTGTCCAGGTAGTCGCTGACTGTGCAGACATTCAGGCTCGAGTCCTCAGACAGTCGCTTGTACAGCTCTGTAAGGAACGGCAGCCCATCCTGCTCATAAGTTTCCCAGCAGTTCTCGCCATCGAGAGCAATGGCGACGACCCCCTCACGCTCCCAGTTGAAGAGCCTCTGCTGGATGTGCTTGAGTCGCATGTACAGTGCCATGGCGGCTTCCTGTGCATAACGTTTACCGTAGGAGAAGCCAATCTCATTTGAAAGCACAACCTCGCGGAAGAGAATTGTGATCTGGTTGTCTCCTACATGGAGCTTGTAAGGCTGACAGATTGTTTCCGGACTGGCGAGATTGCCGTGCTCATCTCGCTCAATATGGATGTTTCGAGTACGGGCGAAAAGAGCTTCATCGAGGACAACCCATTCAAGACCACACTGTCCTATTAGCTCAAGTGCGGCTGGGCTGGCTGCCAGCTCTGAAGGCCACATGCCGCGTGGTTGCTGTTGAAAGATCTTTTTGTGAAACTCCATCCCCGACTCGATCTGTCTGCGCGCATCGGCGCGGTGGAAGTAGTGCCTGTCGGGAAGTCTTATGTGCGGGTTTGGCCAGCGTGCTGTGTGCGAGTCTGTGAGCAGCGGCAAAATTGGATGATAATAGGGGCTGGTGATTACCTCGAGCTGTCCTTGATGTTGCAGCCTCCTGTATGCTGGGATGGTCTGTCTGATGAGTTCGCGTTGAATTTCAATTAGGCGCCGGCGTTTCTCGCAGGAGAAGCTCCTTCCCTGCTCCAGATAGCTGGCGAGCTCTTGGTTTACCTTGTACCAGAGGGGATCGAACCAGGCCAGATTCAACCAGGTGCACATGTCCGCGTACTGGCTGTCTGTAAATTCGCTCACCATAGACTGGAGAGAATGCCCTTTATCCAGGAGGCGCTGCCGTTTTAAGTAGAGCTCCCGGTAAGGCTCATGAGGGCTAATCTGCCGGTCGAGGTTGGCGTGAAATGAGCTGGAGAGTATAGCCACTCTGTCTGCTTGGTCATAGTCTTCGTGGTGCTGGGTGGTGAGAAGCAGCTGCTCGTCTGCAGCTCCGTGCCAGGCGTAATCCTCGAGCTGCTCGACCAGTGAAGGCACCAGGTTGAATGTCTGCCTGATCTTAGGAAACTCTTCAAGCAGAAGCGGCATGTCCAGATAATCTTTAATGGCATGCAGCCGCACCCAGGGCATGAGATAGCGCCCTGTGAGCCGATCTTTGTAAAGTGGCTGGTGCATGTGCCATACGAAGCAAACCGATAGCTTCTCCGTCACCTTTCAATCCCCTCTCGTGCCTTGCCCAGCATCTCAAGCGTCTCCTGGTGAATGATACCGTTTGTGGCCAGAACGTCTCCGCTGTCTATATCGAACTGCCCTCCATTGAGGTTGGAGATCCGGCCACCAGCCTCGCTGACGACAAGTGTGCCGGCAGCCAGGTCCCAGGGGGCAAGGCTCTGCTCCCAGAAGCCATCCAGGCGTCCGCAGGCGATAAAGCAGAGATCCAGCGCTGCCGATCCGTCCCGGCGAACTCCGTGGCAGCGTTGTGTCAGATAAGCAAACTCGGCGAGATTATTACTTGGTGTCGAACGGGCGCCAGGCGGAAAGCCGGTGGCAAGCAAGCTCTCCTTCAGTGCTCCTGCCCTGGAGACAGCTATCCGAGTTTCGCCCAGCCAGGCGCCCTGTCCGGGCTCTGCCCAGAAGAGCTCCTGGGATACAGGGTTGTAGACAACACCAAGCACCACCTTTCCGTTGTCCTCGGCTGCAATGGAGATTGAGAAGAATGGATAGGCGTGCGCGTAATTTGTGGTGCCATCAATGGGATCGATAAGCCATCGGCAGGTAGACCGCGGACCGGCCTGTCCGCCCTCCTCGGCGAGCACTCCCCAGGCGGGATACTCACAACGCAATATCTCGACAATGCAACGCTCAGAGGCCCGGTCGACATCAGTCACTATATTGAAAGCGCCTTTATAATCGATGTTTCCTACATCTCCCAGACGTTTATTAAGCAGAGCCCCTGCCTCCTTTGCGGCCCTTACGGCTGTCTGTCGCAGGCGATTCACCAGGTTCTCCTCGTCACATTTGGCTTTGCTGCTGGCGAGGGCGTGCACATCTAATTATCTCAAGAGTGCTACCATGCCCCAGATGTGGTTTGATGTTCTGACACTACCTGTAACTCAAAGTGATCATATCTCGTACCGAATCTCCCCATCTTGCCGGCTCCCGGCAGCCGTTACATCTCTGTACGAAAGCAGGCGGAGTAATCCTGCTTCTCACCCTAATGGAGGCAGTAATTCCTGCAGTTGGCAGCAACGTGGAGGAGCACTTTGCTCGAGCCTATGGCCTTCAGAAGGAGAGAAAGTTTGAAGATGCGCTGACGGAGTACGGTCGGGTAATTGAAGCTGATCCGCATCACTACCAGTCTTACGTCAACTTGAGCTTCATCCACAGGCAGCTGGGCAGGTACGACAAAGCTATTGCAGATCTCAACCGTGCCATCGCTTTGCGGCCTGATTGTGCAGATTATTTTTATCACCGTGCCTGCGTGTTTGTTCTTCTCAAGGATTATGATCGAGGGCTAGCTGACTTAGATAGGGCTATCTTTGCTCGTCGCAATTATGCTGATGCTTATTACGTCAGAGGGCAGATATGGCAGCTTAACAAGGAGCCTGTCAAGGCACTGAAGGACTACCGGTCTTTTCTAAAGTTGGCCCAAAATGCTGAAGATCCGAATGTCAGGCAGCGTGTTGGTGAGGTTCGGCAAAAAATAGAGCAGATGCCTGCATTTAAGTAAGGAATGTGGAATACTGCTAGATAGTGCCTTTTCGCATGGATTTTGACCGTTTCACACGACGGACACCAACACTACTGCCTGCCCACATTACCGCACACGCCGCCCCAGTGTCTTGCGCGAGGGCCCCGGGCAACACTCACGCATAGGGCGGCTTGCGGTGCTGTGCGCAGTTTCCAAAGAGCATGCGTTCAGCAATCCGAGCAACTTTTCCTATACTTCTATTATACATACATTCGTATGTGTGTCAAGCTATCAATCGATCACTTTCGCTGTGAAAAGGTAATAGTTGGTCAAGCCTGCGCTTAGGCGGGATTCCTGCTCAAAAGAAGTTGTCAGGAGATAAAGGGCTCTGCTGGGACTAGCATGGAGGCGACGGTGAAAAGAGTGGATTTGAGAGCCGAGAGTGCCGTCGTTACGAAGTAATTAATGGCTGCGGCAAGCTTGTCACAAAGCATCTTCGCATTAAGGTGGTTCTTTAGTTAGTGCGCCTCTTTCGATGATCCGGCCAGTATGTAGGTGGGTATGCGCTCTGCCATGTCGCTTTTCAACAGGTAGGTCCTGAACTCCTGCCGCAGGTTCTGCCCGCGATAAGCAGGCAGCTCTTTGTAATGGCGAGCGCGGTAGAGCGTCAGGTATCCCCGGGAGAGCGTGGTGGGCTGCCCGTTGAAATTGAAGGATCGGCAGCTGGCGGTAATCTTCAAATTGTCACGCGCCCTGGGCTTGATGGTCAGGACGCTCTCCTGTTGGCGGGCGCTCAATATCTGTTTGCTGCCGTTGGCGACCCGAACAGCGATAAAGCGGCAGACGGTTACCACCTCGTCACGGGTCACAAGCGGAAAGTCACGCTCAAACTCTATCCTGTATTCGCTGAAATGCTTGCTTTTGAGGGCATGAATCCTCGGTATCAGGACCGGATGCCAGATCTCGCCCTGCCGGTCTTCCTGCATACCGAAAAGATGCTTGTCGGAGCGGGAGAACTTAATCGGTCCAAAGTCGATGCCGGAGGGCAGGTCTATGTTGCGCGTTTTGGTCTCTGACTTCGTGTACCAAAGCCCGGCTAGCCATTCGGGAATGCGAACCCATGTGCATTCAGGCTCAATGCTGTAAAAGGGACGCAGGTCAAATTGTCTGCCAGGCTGCAGATAGACTGTAAGCTGGGGAAGCGGGCTGCCAGGGGTGAGGGGGTAAACATTCTCCGCCCGGGCGTTGAGGCTGACTGTCTGAGAAAGGAGCAGGGTGGTGATTGGGATCCATCTCAAATGCCATACGTACCTGCCAAAAGCGATGCTTTTCATGGCAAGGTGAATCTTTTTCCAGGCAGGCAAAGGCTGCATGAGATCCATCTTACCCTGGTTGTGCTGCGTCATTCTGGCATTTGGTGTAAGCAGTTGGACGGTAAGATGTTGAAACAATGTAGGAGCGACGCCTGGCGTCTCCCCTGGCAGGTAACAGCCAGGGCGGATCGGCAGCTTGAGAGCGGTGACAGCGCCGCCTGTGCGATGTGTGGTGTTGCCGCTTGGGTCGATTGCCGCAGTCTGCCTGTGCAGTGCCGATTAGTCGCACAACAATAGTAACGAGAGCGCGCTTTCCCGTTGACGTATGTCTGGCTAAAATAGTAATCTCTTAAGAGCAATATTTTTAGGTGGGGGTGCATAGACTGTGCTCACGAATGCGGAGATCATTGACGAATAAGGCGCTGGACTGAGCTATGAAGTTGTCTCAGCCAGCCTCCGCGCTGGTTTTTTGTTGCTGGCGTAGCGCTTTGTCGTCGAGGTAGTGGCTTTGAGCAAGAAACAGTACACAGTGAATCTGCCTGCAACCAGCTTTCCCATGAAGGCGAACAGCTTTGAGCGGGAGGTGGAGATTCAGCGCTTATGGGATAAGGCCGATGTGTACGGGCAGATGCTTGCAAGGCGCCAGCATTGTGAGAAATTTGTGCTTCACGACGGGCCGCCCTATCTGAGCTCCAACCGGATTCATATAGGCACGGCGCTCAACAAGATACTCAAGGACATAGTCACCAAATATAAAGCTCAGAAAGGCTTCTACAGCCCTTATGTGCCTGGCTATGACAGCCATGGGTTGCCGATTGAGACAGCTGTCCTGAAGGGCGTCAAGGGTGGACAGAAGGCTTTCAGCCCGCTTGAGCTGAGGCGCCGCTGTCGCGAGTTTGCTCTGGGCAATCTCAAAGGGCAGGAGGAGAACTTCAGGCGCCTGGGAGTCTGGGGTGACTGGGAGCATCCGTATCTCACCCTGGATCCTGCATTCGAGGCTGTGCAGATTCGCATCTTCGCTAAAATGGCGGCAAGCGGATATCTCTACAAGGGATACAAGCCGGTCTTCTGGTGCGCCAGCTGCGAGACTGCCCTGGCAGAGGCGGAGGTAGAATACGCCGAGCACACCTCCGACTCAATTTACGTGAAGTTTGCGCTCAGGCAGGAAGAGCATAAGAAGCTGCCTGAGTTTGCGGCAAACACAGGCGAGATCTCCCTTGTCATCTGGACGACCACTCCCTGGACACTTCCGGCAAATATGGCTGTAGCTGT
>CAYPBX010000169.1:0-6034 GCA_964409075.1 uncultured Candidatus Obscuribacterales bacterium | reverse complement strand
CTCCTTCCTCGGCGCGCAGGCAAACGTTACGGTAAAGGTTTGCACGCCATTGCGATTAGGTCCCTTATCCTTGATCATTGCTTGAATACGCTCGGGCTCCACGGCCGCCAGCGATCCTAAGCCTGAGAGCAGATAGCAGTTGCCTCGATGAATCTGGGAAATTGAGCGCATTTTCCGCAGGCTGTCTGGCTTGCTGCCGCTGGGATACAGCTGGCGATTCACAGTCTTGAGGAAGGAGCGGGCGTGCTCCATGTTCTCTCGTACTTTCCTTGCCAGATCTGCCGGCTGGTTCTTATGAAAGCGCTCCAGGTCAGCAAGGGTCAGGCGAGAGCCCCGATCGACGTTTGGGCTTGTCAGTCTGGCAAGATCGGCGAAGCACTGGTGAAACGCGTAAAGCGCGTACGCCTCCTCACCTGCAATGGAGTGATCCAGCACAGCCTGCTCGACTTCTCTGAGGCTGATAGAGCCTACAGCGGAGGGATCGAGCTTTCCGTGAATGGTTTTGATGAGCGGGACAAAACGCTCGTTGTCGGCTTGGGTGGCTGGCGCTGGCACGCTCCCAGCGGATCTCAGCCCCACACTGCTGAGAAGGAGAAAGCCGACCAACCCCGTAAACGCCATAAAGCAGATGGCCCGTTTCATGCCACAACCGTCTTTCTTTGTGGATGCCGCCCGAGGCAGACTCTTAATGCCTCTGGCGCAGCCAGTAAGCAGTCAATGTAAGCGGCGAGGCAAGCCTGTCAGGAGATAAGAATCGGCTTCCCTGCCGCTTCTTATCTGTGGAAGAGGATCTCTGTTACGGGTTCGGGTCGGCTGGCTTGGCCTTCAGACCATCCTCGATGAACCTCACCAGCTCCTCTTTTTCCAGAAACCCTGTGGCGACCAGACCGGTCTTTGTCTGGAGATTGAGGAGGAACATGGCAGGAATGGATTGAATGCCTGCCTGCTGCGTCAGGTCGGGAGACTTGTCAATGTCGATCTTGACGAATTTGACCCGTCCAGCGTACTCCCTGGCTACCTCCTCGACGATGGGCGCCTGCTTCTTGCAGGGCTCGCACCAGGTAGCGTAAAACTCGACAAAGACCGGGCGATCTGACTGGAGCACCTCCTTCTCGAAGTTCTTTGCTGTTACCTCGACGATGGTGCCGTCAGTTGAGCCGGTGCTTCGAAAATATCTGTGTCCGGCCATGGCCAGCAGTAAGGCGAAAGCCAGAACAACAACCACGAAGGTAATGAGTCTGGTTTTCATCTGCGTTGCCTTCTTTCTTCTTGATTGATCCTGAGCAAGGCGCATCAGGATCAGGTTGCTTCGGATTAGTCCACAACAGGCCCAGCAACAAAACCTAACCCAACCAGCCCAGCTGATGAGATGCCACTATCTGAGACTGGTGCAAAGCCTGAGTATCTGGTGATCTGGCAAAGAGCAAGATGCAAAGGAAAACGTAAGCTCATCCTAGGTCAGGAAGGCTAACACCAGCAAGGCGTCAGGTATTGAGTGACGGGGTTTTTGCCCTTGGGCAGGACAGGAACAATAGCGCGGCTCAGATAGATCCCTGTCAAGAGGATTGGCAGAGTCTTGACAGGTCCTCTGCCACTCCGGCTGGTATCTGATAGTGTTCCTCCCCGGGTATGGTGTCGGGGTGATTGTTGAGTGATGCTTTAAGCAGGCTGCCGAAGAGAACTCCGTGGTCTGCCAGCAAAGCACGTTCCTCCTCGCTCAAGCCATTGTGTCCTGACTCCTTATAGCGCCCAAGAACATTGTTGAGCGAGAGCAGAAACTCGAAGGGAACGAACTGGCACCACTCCTTTTTCAGGGGCGTGGACTCATTGAGTGGCTCACCAAATATGTTGATTAGATCTAGAACAAAATCGCTGGCCAGTTCGAGCGCTGCCTCCGGCCTTAACGGTTTTGCTTCGTAGGCACGGTAGAGCTGTTCTACCTCTCGATTTAATTCGCTCATTCGGCACCTGTACCAGCGACAATGGCCATATATCAGTATAGGCCGGACAGACAGCAGCTGTCAGCTATATGCGCAGGCCGGCCTTGGTGTGTGCCGGGAGATATAGAGCTTCTTGGGCTGGTGCGGGAACATCCATGCCCGGGTTTGGTCATTACTGACAGCTGTGTTATTCTTCGGTGGGTTAAGGGTGACTGTCACCAGGGGGGAGCGTGCCATGCACAGGTCACTAATGCACACATGTCTCATTGCTGCCTTGGTACTTGGCCAGCAAGCGCCAGGAGATGCTCAGACCTATAACGGTCAGAGGCTAGAGGGGAGGGTAACCTATGTTCCTGCTGGCACCACTGTAGAGGCGGAGCTGACCAGCGCTATCGACAGCTCCGTATCGAAGGCTGGTGACAGGTTTACAGCCAAGCTTTACGCGCCGCTCTACATGGGTGGGGATCTTGTCTTTCCAGCTAATACTGTTCTAGAAGGGCAACTAACTGCTGCAGAGGAGGCCGGGCTGGCTGGAATCAACGGAATGATCGGCCTGAGGCTTACTGCTGCTGTCACCCCTGATGGCACGCGCTATCCTCTCTCGGCCGTTGTTACAGCCAATCAAGCCGGCCCGGACAAGCTCCATGAGGACAAGCAAGGCATTATGCACGGCCGGTCTAAGAAGGAGACCGTGACGCGTGGTATCGCCAGGACTGCTCTCTGGACTGGTGGGGGCACACTTCTTGGCATTATCTTTGCGCCAATTGTAGCCGGAGCCGTGGGTGCCGGCGCCATTGCTGGCGTAGCCACCGGCGGTGCTGTCGGTCTGGGCAGCAACCTCTGGCGGAGGGGCAAAGAAGCGAAGCTTCCCTCAGGTACGCGCATTCAGTTTGCCCTCGATCAGCCGATGTCGCTGTCGACCGGTATTGCAGTAACGGGTGGCCCGACCTTGTGAAGGCCTGGTGTTCCATCTGACGACCGGGCGGTTCAAAGTCCGGGTTTCGTATTTTCCACTCGTATTTACCGCATGAGCCTATCGATATTGGATTATTAAACTGCTAGATTGTCAGGCAGGTTCAAGCGGCGGCGAGGTTGAGTAGTTTGGCTCCGTTTGCAAGCCCAGACGATCTGGCATCCAGATATCTTGCCTCGGCACGAGACGATCTGCCCGGACTGGCTGTCCGCGAGCTTTTGGGTAGTCAGGCATCAACGGCCAGACATGAGCATACGCTTGCCGGCAGCCTTATCGGGCGGGTTCGGGAGGTGTTTGACAGCTCTGCTGAGCTTACAGATGGCGAGAGACGCGCCCGGGCAGAAACTCACGATCAGCTCGGTCATATTGTCGCCGATACGGTCGCCTTTCTGCCCTCGATGCGCCTTGTGGCTGCCGGGTCTCTGCGGGCCCTGCTCCTGGTCGATCCCGACAAGGGATTGCAGGACAACGCGCTTGGCTTTGTGAAAAACTTCGCTGAAGGAGCGGTGCTGAACAGGGTCGGCAAGCTAGCCAACCCACAAGGGCGTTTTGCCAGGTCGCTGACAGCCCGGTTCGGGACAGGGCTGAAGCCGGAGGTGATTACACATCTTTCAGTGGGCTTTGGTATGGGGACTGTGAAGGCTGGCTTCGATCCAAAAAGCTGGCAAGACTCCTCAGGTCGTTTCTCCTGCCTGTCCGGGCTGGAAAGGACTCTTAAGGCAGGGACTTTTGCCTCCCTGGTCAGCGTTCCGGCTGGAATGGTCGGCATGCGCATCAGCAGGGCAGCCAACCTTTCCCTGGCGCGGGGAAACATGAGCGAGTCCGGGGCGTTTCTCATATCCGGCGCCGGTTCTGGCTATGCAGCCGGCTCGGTCTTTGGCGGCCTGGAGGCGCTAAAGGAAGGGCGCAGCCTGGCGGAGACGCTTGCCTTGATGCATCGTGCCGGAGTCGTGGGGGCTGGGACCGGGCTCTTTATCCATGGATATGAAACGCTGCGTCAGCCTATCTATCGACCGCAGATTAGGCAGGCCTCCTCAACCAGGCCTGTTCTTGAGGGCGCATCACCGGTCGAGGCCAGCCAGCCTTCCCGGGTCCCAGGTGAAAGGCTGGCTACAAGTGAAAGCAGGTCTGCTCGGGGCGGTAAAGGAGCGCTCAAGGACATCTATGAGGAGCTGAGGATACCCGGTTCCGGCCCGGCACGCCCGGAGGATATTGCTCCACACCTGGAGCAGCTGGCAAAAAGGCTCACTGGTTACAACCATGCAGATGAGGTGCATTATAGGCGTGTTAATTATGCCGAGGGGACCTGGACCAGTCTCGAGCAGTTCAGCCGCCAGACAACGGCTCCTGTAAACCGCCGCGTCCGTATCTATGATGTCGAAGGACACTCAGCCAAGATTGCTGTGCCGGAAGAATATGCTGCTGCTCTGGATCAAGTGAGGCTCCTCAGGATTCGGGCCAATGAGCAGGAGAACATCTACATCAAGGGTCCCGATCATGCCAGAGCTGTATATGAGGCCAGGGAGGCGCTCTCCAAGCATCCGCTGGCAAACCGGGCGCTGCCTGAGGACTTTATTCCTATGCTTGATAATCTTCCTAATCGGACGCTGGTCAGACGGCTGCTGATCCTCAATGAGGCCAATCCTCAGGACCCCTGGTTTGCACAGATCTTCAACAAGCCTGGCTTCAAGTCAGCTGCCTCTGCGTGCGAATCAGGAGAAATCGCCTTCTTTGCTAAGTCAAGAGATTCTCTGCTTTACGAACAAGGGTTTCACGAATGGGCGCATCTTGTCGCCAACAGGTGTTCCGAGGAGGTGAAGCTCTTTCAGCTGGCAGCCTCGCTGGAGAGAAACGGCTGGTATTCGCGCGATTATGCTCGCTGCCGTCACCCTGGAGAGAAAGTGCCTGTAATCGAGAACTGGGCAGTGCATCTGGGCGAGGAGATGCTGGTTCCCACGCCTGACAATCTCTTCGTATTAGCCAGGGAAGCACCTGTCAGGGCAGCAGTTTTGGGTAGAGCGCTGGTCAGGTCGACTGTGGCTGTGCCGGCGGAGATGCGCAGCGAGCAGCATTCAATTTACATGAGGCGGATCGAGTACTTACAGAAAGAGGTACTGCCAGTAGCCAGGCGCGTTCTGCTGGAGCATCTCCAATCAGGCAAGCCGAAAGCACAGAAGGAAGCCGCGGAGCTTCTGGGTGTACTGGGGGACGACTTATCACTAATTCAGCTTCGCTGTGTTGCTTCCTCAACACAGGATGTGGTGCTGGCGCTTGCAGCAACCAGAGCAGCTCTGAATCTAACACGCTCTCCTAGCGCCAAGTTCGATCTGCTTGTGGATTTAGCCAGACCAGGATCGTCTGTGCGCAATTATGCTCTGGATCAGATCCGCAACTGCCCGGCGGCTCGTGGTCCTGTCTATACACGATTTCTCCAGGCAGCCGGGCATCCCGAGTGTCTGCCCGAGATAATCAAACTGATACCACGCATGCCTGACGCGCGCGGTCAGGAGCTTGCTTTCTTCGAGGCATTGAGACTGGCCCAGGGGAAAGGGGATGTGAAGACTATAATTGGCCTTCTCGATAGCGCTCCGGCAAATGCTCTAGAGCAGGAAGCATTCAGGCAAGCCATCAGCATGCTCTCGGGACGCAGAGAAACCCAGGGTGCTCTTGCCCTGCGTGCTCTGGAGAGGAATCCTGGTGTTCGATCCGATGCTCTCGAATTTCTCCAGAAGGCCGGAAAACCCTGGATGGAAGCCAAAATTTCCAGATTCAGAGATGATCCAGACACTGCTATTGCCGATCGCGCGAGAGTGGCCATTGAAAGAATTCGCAAACAGGCAAAACTTCTAGAGCTTCTTGCTGATACCTCAAATGGTGGCACAAGGTCAAGACCAGAAGCAATTGCCGAGCTGGCTAATCTGCATGATTACAGGGCGATTCCCCAGCTTGTAGAGCTTGCTTGTGGCAGTGGACCTGCAGCAGAGGCTGCTACTGTAGGTTTGAGAACGAACTTCACCCAGAACCTGGTGAGTTTTTACGTCAGGCAGGCAGCAAGGAGTCACCCGGAGCGAGCGTCACGATACCATGGCGTGCTGCAAAGGCTAAGGGCAAGCTGACCGAA
>CAYPBX010000168.1:0-6080 GCA_964409075.1 uncultured Candidatus Obscuribacterales bacterium | reverse complement strand
ACCGGACCTCTCAACGCTCCCCCTCCTGCCAAAGACAGCAGAGACGGTAGATAAAGTAAAAGCTCTACTTGAGGCAGGCGACAGGCAACTGCAGCTGCGAGCCTATGACCAGGGGTTGCAGTCTCTGCAAGAAGCCTATGGCATGTCAGTTGAGATGAAATACACCGAAGGGCAAGGGCAGGCTCTTACAAAGATGGCGGCGCTGTACCTGGCTCAAGGCAAAAACATCAAGGCCAAACAGCTCGCTGAAAACGCCGTCGAGATTCTCTCCGGCGCAGCCGACAAGCTGGCGCTGTCGCGTGCCAGAGTCCAGCTGGCCCATGCCTATTTCGCCATGGACAATCCGATGTGGGCAGCGCAGCAGCTCGAGTGGGCGATGAAATCATTCACTGAAATAGATAAGGACAACGCTATAGACGCAGCCAGAATTGCATCCTTATCCGGCGATATTGTTCTTCGCTCCGGAAAGCTCAAGGAGGCCTTGACCTTATACAAGGCAGCTGCCACCTACTATAAAACGGCAGGGCAACCCTACCAGGAGATGGCAGCCAGGCTGACACTGTTGAACTCGATGGTCGGCTGCGGTCTTTATGTGGCAGCGATGGACGAGGCTAAAGAGGCGATAGTATCGGCTGAGGAGCTCGCTGACAAGGACGTCCTGGCAGCTGCCCTTGCCAGTCTGGGCAACTGCCAGTATCTGCTGGGCGAGTATGCCAATGCCCGCAAGAGTTATGAGGCAGCGCTATCCCTGGCCTCCAGTTTTCAAGATGATCTCGGTAAAGCCAAAATAGAGGCTGGCTACGGCCTGACACTGGCTGCCACCACCGATCTCGATCAGGCCCTTGAATACCTGAACAGAGCCTACCCTGTTATCAAGAGCCAGGCCAGATCGTTTACCCGGGCGACCTATTTAAATGCTCTTGGCAATATCTTTGTGCTCAACGGCAACCCTGAAAAGGGCAGCACCTACCTGAAGGAGGCGCTCGACTCCCTCTCTGTGGTTACTGGAGAGCTACCGCGCTTCCAAGCAACCCTCTTACAAAACATGGCGGCTGCGCAGGCAAGGGCCAACCACTACAGCAGCGCCAAGACCTACCTCCAGTCAGCCCTTGAGATTGCCAAGAGGAGCAAAAACAAGCTTCTTATCGGGCGTTCGCTCACCGGGCTAGCCGAGGTCTGCCTGAACCTGAAGGAGTTCGACGCAGCTGAAGAGTTCCTCGAGAAGGGGATCGAGGTAAGCCAGCAGATCAACGACGATGCCGCCTTGTGGAGGAGCTACACACTGAAGGCTAACCTGGAGCTTGGCGACGGGCAGGTTAAGAAAGGTCGTGAATCGCTGGGAAGCGCTATCTCCTTTTTCCGGTCTCCGCAGGCCGGGGTGTTTGCGACTCCCGACAGGCTCTCCTTCCCCTCAGCCCAAGAAGACCTCGGCTGCGAGCTGGTATCGCTTCTCGTTCTGGAAAAACAGTACGAACAAGCGCTTCTCGTAGCCGAACAGCTGAAGGAAGAGGCCTTCCTTGTCGCCTGGCAGAGGCGCGGGATGGAAGTCAAGTCTCAAGACAGAGACCTCTACAACGATCTTCTAACCCGTAAAGGCCACCTGCATGCAGCAGAGGACGGATCGACCCCAGACGAGATCACCCAGGATTGGAAGCGGTGGCTGGGGCGTTTTCAGCAACTGGCTATCGACAACCGGCCACTCGCTTCCCTGCTTGCACCGGTACCGATTCGGATTCCGGAGATTCAGAGGGCAGCGGTCGAGGGGAACCTGCTCTTGATCGATTACCTGGTCGGACCGTCCGGAACAATTATCTTCACCGTCGACAACAAGGGGAGAATCCGGGCAACGGAGATGGACGTCGGACGCAGGCAGCTGCAGCAGCAGGTCTCCTCTCTGCTTGCCAGCGCCAAGAACGGCTCCGATCAAGCGCTTATCCGCCGGACATTGAAGATGCTCTACGATGAGCTGATACCGGAGGCGGTGAAGGTGATGCTGCCCGATGATCCAGAGGCAACGGTGGTGATCCTGCCTGACGGGATTCTCTTCAACCTGCCTTTTGCAGCTCTTATCAACCGGGACGACAAGTACTTGATCGAAAACCATACCCTAACGATGGCCCCCTCGCTGGGGAGCTTTCTGGGCAGTCCGCCCAGATATAGCCGCGAGGTATCGTTGTTGATGGCAGGCGTAGCCGGGGCGGGACACGGCAGATCAGCAGCCAATGCAAGGATGATTGAAGAGCTGTTTGCGCCCGGAGCGGTAATGAGGCTCTCCGGTGCCGATGCGCAAATCAGCGAGCTTGCCGAGCAGGCCAGACGCAAGCCGGTGTTGCACTTCACTGGCAGCCTGCCCTTGCGCAAGAGCCGGGGGCTGGAAGCGCACCTGCCACTCTTTTCCAGGAGAGAAAACGGTGATGCTCAACCTGTTGCCGCCAGCAAGCTCTTTATTCTGGATCTACCCAGCGATCTGGCAGTAGTGGACTCGAGCACAGTGGATGAGAAGGATGTCGAAGGTCAGGCAGTCAGACTTTTCAGCCGCGGCCTGAATTACGCAGGCGTGCGTAATCTCCTCTTGAGCCTCTGGGACAGCGGCGATTCTGGGAGAATGTCAGAGCTTCTCGAGTTCTACAGGTCCAACCAGATGGGCTTGAGTCAGGCGCAGTCGTTGCGCAAAGCACAGCTTCTGGCGCTCAGAGACGATCCATCGCCAGCGAAATGGGCTGCTTTCCAGCTCCTCGGTCCGGGCATGTAAGACAGCAGCGGCCCTGGGCTCACATTAACTCTGAGCTGGACAGGAGAAGACAAGAGCACAGCCCTACCGTGACGTTGTATAAATGCACTGGCTAGATCTGGTGACTCTATAATGGCTTCTGATGTGGCTTCAGCTTAAATCCAACGACCGATCGGCCCTGGCAGATTGCGAGAGCTTGAGCCTGCCAATAGCCTGAGACCACCGGCAGAGGCAAGAAGAAAGAGAGTATGCGCAAGCGTGGACACAGAAAGAGAAGATCCTGCCCGGTGCCGCTTTGGTTAGGTATCGTTTTCGCAGTCAGCCTACTTGCCGGATCGTTTCCGTGCCTGGGCGCAGAAGCGCAGGGTGAGAGCAATTCGGCAGCGCAGCTGTCGGCACTCCCGCCAGCTGAGCCACAAGGATCGCTTACCGATACCAACGCAGAGCTACCGGCCGAGCTGGCGACTGTTATTACAGGCACCACTTTGCCTGAAGAGCTCGTCGCCGACGATCTCGAGTCTGGCGTAGTTCCAATTGTAATCGACAATGACGAGGCGATTGAGACCACTGGGACACTTGAGTACAAAGAGCTGCCTACCGACAAAGGCGGCACGAAAATCATAGCCGGAGCCAGATTTCCAGTGGTGCTGGTCACTGCCCACACAAGCAAGAACGCCAAGAAGGGCGACCCTGTGCAGGCACGTTTGAAGTATCAGCTGAAAATAGCTGATAGGGTGGTCGCCAAAAAGGGAGACATCGTAAACGGGCATATTCACTATGTTATGAGAGCACGGACAATCCTGCACTCGTTTGTGAGTGCCAAGCGCTGGTATCGAAATTCCGGGGCGCTGGGAATCACCTTCGATGAGATTGTGGCATCCGAAGGTGAGCATCTGCCTCTTGAGGTGAGGCCGGCGCGCAAGTCACGCATCGTCAAAAACAAGGCTGCAGGGCGTGTCCTGGGAGTCAATCATGACGGAATTATCGTTGGACCCTGGTCGCAGCAACTGCGCTACAAGGCTATTCGCGTCGGACTGAATGCAGCGCTTGCGCCAGCAGGCGTGTTCAGCTTCGGCGCCATGCCGGTGGCTCTTGGTGTCATCGGCGCTGCCAACCCATCCTTTGCCTTCTCCAAACCTGTGGGGCTCAATGTCAGGCACAGAAGACTGAAAGGCTTTGCCTGGGGATTTTTGAGCGGTATACCAGGAAGCTGGCTGATTGAGGATACCACCGTTAAAGGCCAGGAGTGCATTCTCAAACCCGGAGACGAGTTTCTCTGCGAATTCAAAGCCGAGTTTACCGGTGAGCCGGCTACCGATGCGGTTCTACTTCCGGGTGCCACCACGAGCGTGCGCGGGCAGGTGGTGAATCAGGACAAGGGCCGTAAACCAGAAAAATCGCCTGCCGGTAGCAGATCGGTTGATACCACGCCCAGGGAGCGAGCGAAGAGTTCCGGCCCAGGAACTCGCAGCGAGCGTGGCGGGAGCGGAGGCGGCAAGGTACGAAGCCGCCGGAGCGACTAAAAGATGATGACGCTCATTGGAGCGAAGCGGAGGATTCCGATGAGGAATCCGAAGCGGAGCGTGGCAAGCGCGGACGAGGCGGCGAAGCCGTCGAGGGAGCGCCTAAAGAGAAGGAGGCAGATGTCTGCCTCCTTCTCAAATTCCGGCTGGAGGGGGACCGCCGGATCAGAATGCACCGGTGTACGGAGGTACACCGCCTGCAGAAATAGCGACAGGCGAATCGAGTTGAACCTGTACGGTGGTGCCGGAGGGGATGACCACATCCTTGCCTTTTCTGGCCAGCAGGCTCTGCGCAAGCCCGAGCCCCCCGCCGATAGCAGCTCCGGACCAGGCTCCGCGCCCTGTTCCCCGGCCCGAACCGGCTGCAATAGCACCGATTGCAGTACCGGTAGCAGCGCCGAGCCCTGCTCCCAGGCCGCCACGGATAGCTGCCTGGCCGGCCTTGGTCTTCCAGGTCTCGCCGCGCATCGTATCATCAACCCCGGTGGCATACTTGCCGATGCTACCCAGGATATGCGCATTTAGAGGCGTCTCCACGCCATTGGGCATCCTCAGCCTGTTGAAGGTGATGCCCAGAGTGCCTGCCGTGCCCAGGAAGCCGCCTGACTTGGCATCGGTAACTGTGCCAACAAGCGTTGAGCCAGCCGGAATCGATGAATTACCTAAAGGCACGTTCTGAGAGATTGTGGCCTGGACAAGATCGCCTGGTTTGGCCACATCGGAGGTTATGGAGGTGTTCAAAGTAGCCTGGAATGTCAGCCCTGCCGGTGCATAAACCACGTATCCCCGCTGGTATCCGCCTGCAGGAGCTCCTTGATAGGCGGGCACTGCCGCACCGGCATAAGGATTGTAGGCCTGTCCCTGCGGAGGATATCCGGCTTGACCCTGCCCGTAGGGCGGTCCTGCTTGCGGCAGACTGGCCTGCGCCACAGGCGGCGCGGGAGCGCTGAACTCGCCTGACAGCTGGGCAAGATAGGCATCAACGCTGGCCCTGTCCCTCAACACACTGGCAATCGCCTGAGCCCAGCGCTGGGCAAGGAGTGCAGGCGTGGTCCCGGCAGCCTTGGCATTCTTGTCATCTACGGTGACAATCTTATAGCCGCCCAGCGTAACCACAGGCAACCCGCGGCTGTAGACAATATCTACCGAGGCGGGTGAGCGGTCGGCAGTTGCTATAAGAGCATTGTCCAGGTTCTGCTGGATAGTCTCCGTGCGCTCATCCAGGCTCATCTTGTCGGTGCCTGATTTGTTGACCAGCACTACCTGCCCCGCCAGCCTTATGCT
This sequence comes from uncultured Candidatus Obscuribacterales bacterium, assembly GCA_964409075.1. Lineage (GTDB taxonomy): Bacteria > Cyanobacteriota > Vampirovibrionia > Obscuribacterales > Obscuribacteraceae > CAYPBX01. Next base: position 542 of record CAYPBX010000168.1, on the reverse strand, counting down.
GCCGTCTCCAGCCAGTGCCGGTAGCGCGGCAGGCAAAACCTGGCAGCTCAGGGCAAGGGCCAGTGCTATAAGTTTCTTTTGACCTGACTCTATGTAGGGGAAATACATCTGCTTCACCTTAAACTCTCCACTGTCGGATTTATCGAAAAACGCTCCATCGCGAAAGCAATCCAAAAAAATAATGCTGCATAGCAGGCGGGTCACGCATCCTTGCCTGCTGCAGAATATAGACTCATGGGAGTTTACCAGTGTTCCCGCCCCAGTTTCTGAGAGATTGATAAGATGTCATGTGCGCCTTGTCGAAGTAATGGCCAACAGCAAATAACTCAGCTATATACTGATTAGACCCGTCTAGACCCGCCAGATAGGCATAATAGATGACCCTTACCCAGGATGAGTCTAAGGCCAGTTCACTGGCTGCCGGTGTGATCTTGGCCGGCAGGGTCGCTTGCGTCACTGGAGCCAGCAGCGGCATAGGCCGTGCCATCGCCCTGGCGCTGGCTGAAACCGGTGCTTCTGTCCTGGCCTTGGCCCGCAGACAG
>CAYPBX010000167.1:0-6089 GCA_964409075.1 uncultured Candidatus Obscuribacterales bacterium | reverse complement strand
TGTCAATACCCACCTGGGCCTGCCTTTCGGGACTAGGGTGCGGAAGTTGGGCTAATGTTTCACTTCTGCTTTGCGCGAATAGCCTTGGCTCTAGCCTCAAGCCGAGCCGCTTCTGTCTTTCGATTTGTTTTAAGCAGCAACTCGGCATAGTTTTCAAGGTTCCTGGCAACGTCCGGATGATCCGGCCCCAGCGACTTCTCCCTTATCGCCAACGCCCGCTTATACAGCGGCTCCGCCTCCCCGTACTTCCCCTGATTTCTATAGAGCACCGCCAGGTCATTCAGGCTTTGGGCTAGCCGCGTGTCTTGCGGGCCGAACTTCTCTGCCTTCTGCAGCGCTGCAGACCAAGATTTCTCGGCTTCAGCGTAGCGGCCTTGTTCATAGGCAGCGGTGCCGGCGGCATCAAGCTTCTCCCAGGAAGACACCCCGCAACCGAACAAACCAAAAAAGAGTCCCATCAGCAACACTCCATGTAAGACTTTGCTCTTCATATCGGCCCTCATATGGTGCCGCCAGCTACGCTGCTCTGACTAATATTCCCTTGCGGAGACTCTTTGTCTGAGCGAGCGTCTCATAATGAACCATTATGTTTTATTGCCGGATCGCGAAAGCCGGAAAGCTTTGCTGAGAGGGATTATTCAGAATAATGACAAGCTTCGCTTGACAGTCGGTTTTCGCAATAACGTCTTTTGGGGTATGCCCAAACCTGGTGATCTCGGCATCGAGACAGTTATGCGTAGCTAAAGTTATAAGGCGGAATTCCAAGGGTTATGTATCTCAACGCCCGTAGGCTCAAAATCAGCCACGTTGCGCGTTACGACCGTCATGCCATGAGCCAATGCCGTTGCGGCGATAAGAGCATCCCGGTCAGCTCGTGGGTACGGCACATGCAGCTTGGCGCAACGCTGAGCAACAGCGGTATCGATGGACAAAATACGACCGGAGAACGCTGGCAAGACATGGCTGTCCAGCCAAGCCCGAAGCATGGCTCCTTGCGTCTTGTCGCGCCGCTCGACCAGGAGTGTTCCGATTTCAAGTTCCAGGATGGTGATGACCGAGAGGAACAGAGTAGACGGCAGCAGGCTGGCCGCCCATGCCGTCACGTGTTTGTCAGCTTTGCCGTCCTTCGCCTTCCGAAGCTCGGAAATAACGTTGGTATCAAGCACGTACATCAGGACAGGTCAGCCGGACGGTAGAAATCACCACTCAGGCGCGGTGGTTCGAACTCGATATCTTCGACACCTGGCATCGCCAGCATGTCAACAATGCTGGTGTGATTGCCCGTCAATTTCTGGTATTCCTCGATGGTCAGCAGTACGTGCGCCGGCCGGCCCCGATCCGTTATGAATACCGGCCCGTTCTTTGCCGCCTTCTTGGCACCGCTGGCGTCCTGGTTGAACTCGCGGCTAGATAGGGTCGTGATGGTCATAAGCAGCACCTCGCAGCACAATGTAGTTACATTACTACAATTTCGTGTTTGCGTCAAGTTCAAACGCGCCTGACCACATGCGCGTGATAGTGATCTGTATTCACGTGAATGGTGATAGCCTGCTGTTCGAAATCGCTGCGCATGGACAGGCCAATTTTGCTAACTCCCTTTCTTGCCTGCCTTCTCCCGATCCAGGTTGCTGAGCATGGCCAGGAACATGTCGACCAGAAAAGGATCCCATTGAGTACCGGCGCCTCTTTGCAGAGCTTTTCTTGCTTGCGGCTCCGTCATCGCTGCGCGCCAGGGCCTGTCGCTTATCATGGCATGGTACGAGTCAACAATAGCGACGATTCGGGCCGGCAGCGGTATCTCCTCGCCTCTGAGCCCGCGGGGATAGCCGGTTCCATCCCAGCACTCGTGGTGGTTCTCGACAATTTCGCAAATCTCTTTGAGAGCGTTAATTGGCCGCAGCATGTCGGCTCCCAGAGCCGGGTGCTGGGAGATCATGTGCATCTCCTGGTCAGTAACTGGACCTTGCTTGTTCAAGAGCTCATCCGGCAGGGACAATATACCCACATCATGCAGGAGTGAGGCTACTCTTACCTGCTCGATCTGCTGCTGTGTGAGCCCCATGACCTTGGCGAGCAGCTCTGCGAAGCGGGCGGACTCGAGGTGATGCTCCTTGTTGTATTCGGATCTGGAGTAGAGCGCTTGCGCCATGGCTTTGACCATCTCCACGACCTCCGGCAGGAGCCTCTCTTCGCCGGGCCCTTCCTGGGGAGCCTCAGACTCGGCTGCTACTGGATGTTGCCCGGGCCCAGGACGGGTTCCGCCTGGAGAAGGCGCGGGTGCTGGAGGAGTGGTTAAAGTTTGCCCTTCTGTTCCCTGAGCACGGGCGGCTGTCTCAGGAGCTGCGACTGTCCGGCTCTCAACAACACTCCGGTCCGTCGCCGAGGCAACCTGCAGGGCAGGACGACCGGGCTCTGGCTGAGCGGCAAGCTTCGGGGGTGGAGGACCAATCTCAGCGGCCGTTTGCTGCTGTACTTCTGCCGGCGCAGCTTCAGATGCGGGTGTCTGAGCCGGCGTCAGCTCTGCCATGGCCTTGCTTTCCACTGCCTGGCGGGGCGGTGACGCCACCGGTGATGCTGGCAGTGGTGCTTCCCCGGCGGCCTGCGCTGGTGTCTCTTGCGGAGCGACGGCCTCCCTGAAGGCAAGATCTGCCGCCACATGTACCCGGTTACGCCCCAGACGTTTGGACATGTAAAGAGCCTTGTCTGCCAGAGCTAAGAGCTTCTGCTGCTCGTCAGCATCGTCCGGGTAGGTGGCGATTCCGATTGAGCCTGTGACTGCGATCTCTATCTTTTCATGCCGGATGACCTCGGCGGCCAGCTTCCGGCGCAGACGCTCTGCCAGAGCAACAGCTCCTGCTTGATTCACCTCCGGCAGGATCACCAGGAACTCCTCTCCCCCGTAGCGCACCGGAATATCGACATCGCGGCAGTCACTGCGGATGATACGTGCCACCGTTTGTAGCACCATATCTCCGGCAGGGTGTCCGTAGGTATCATTGATTGATTTGAAATGGTCGATATCCAGCATCATTACTGACAGCTTGCGCTGGTAGCGTGCTGCCAGTCTTATCTGCTCAGCCAGCTTCTCCTGTCCAGTCCTGTGGTTATAGAGACCGGTCAGACCGTCTGTCGTGGCCTGGCGCTGAACGCGGGCATAGAGGCGCGAGTTGGCGACTCCGATTGAAACCTGCCCGATCAAGGAATTGAAGAAACTTTTGTTGTCGACAGACCAGAGGGTTGGTTTCTCGCACTTCATGCCACCCAGTATTCCTAAGAGCTGCTCGTCGTAGCTTACTGGCAGGAGGAAGAGAGACTGCACGGGGTAATGCGAGAAGATATCTTTGCGAAAGGGGTCGACGGTCCTGTCTCTGGTTATGTCGCTGACGATTATGGACTGGTCAAAGCGGAAATTTTCCCCGAAAATATCGAGCATCCTCAGATCCAGATTGCCTCCGGTGACGCTGTAAGCAGAATCGGTAGTGTATTCTGCTCGGCAGGCATCCTCAGGCTCATCGGCAGGCACGATTATAAAACAAGAGTCCAGATTAAAATGACCGCCAAGCTCCTCGAGCAACCCGGAGACGTTGTCGTTGAAGTTGATTGATTCTCTGATACCGTCGCTTACGCGCTGCATGAGCTCGGCCTGACCCAGGAGCATCTGCTCCTTCCAGCGGCTCTCCTTCAGTTCGCGGTTGCGCTGCTCCAATGTTTGAGCACGACGGGCAGCTTCGCTGGACATGCTCCGCTCCTTCTCAAACTCCTGCTCCAGCCGCTGTGCGTAGTCCTCAAGCAGCTGGCTTTGAGTTGCCAGATCGCGCTCGGTCTTCCTGAGCCTCAAGGAGGCACGTACTCTGGCTCTCAGCTCAGCCTCGTGGCAGGTTTCGGAGAGGCAGTCGTCGGCCCCTGCATTCAGACCTCTTATCTTCGCGTCCAGATTGTCCTGCGGTGTCATGAGGATGAGCGGTATGTGCTTCCAGCGGGTGGAATCACAAAGAATAGTGTAGAGCGGGCGGCCTGAGGCGCTCTCGGCTTGATGATCGACGATCATGATATCGATCCGGGTAAGCTCCAGCTCGGCAAGCACCTTGGCGCCGGTATCGCATTCGAGCATGTTGTAGTGCGGGCGTAAAGCTCTGGCCATGCGCCGGCGTACCAGCCGGTTGCCGTGAACAATCAGCACGGTCTCGGCGCCAGGCGTTGTGAGCTCGCCTTTGTCCCGGCTCTGGGCTGCTTGCACCAGATCGGGCAGTTTGCCTGCCAGATGGGCAGCGAAGAGCTTCAACGTGGAAAGATCCGTCTCGCTTATCTGACGGGTAGAGCTGAAGGAGATTACGCGCAACAGCCCGCGGATTTCGCCTTCGTGCCCTACAGCACCGGATAGCATGGGCACGATAACATACGGATAGGATGTTTCCGCATTGTCGGCAGCAGTCGCCTGCCCGACAAAGGGAACCTTTGTCTTCCTGACTTTATCGGCAAGCAAGCTCTGCGCTAACGTGAGGGGTTGCTTCTGGCTATCGATAAGATTGGCCGGACAACCTGCCTGGGTGCTGGCATCGGCGTCGGCGCAGAAACTGAGAACGTTGACCGCCTGGTTATCTCTTACTACATCGATGAGGGCGTAGTCAAAGCCGAGAACATGGCAGACGTGGCGTCGGACTGCATCCAAGATCTCTTTTGGCTGCCTTGGGCCTTGTACTGTCGGGACTCTATCGGCGCCGGTCATCTTCCTCTCAGGCGCGCAGCCTGCCTTTCCTCTATGAGTCTAACAGAGGCTATTATCCAGCTCAATCGGGTGGCTGCCTCTCTACGACAGGCTGGCTTGTCAGGCGAAATACTTTCGCCACCACCACTGGAACATCAAGAGAGTCCACAACTCTTTGCGGCGATCGGCCTTGCCTGATTCGTGCTCGCGCCTTAGCGATTTCATATAGTCTGGCGAAAAGATGCCCTGGGCTTTCAGGAACCGATCATCCAAAAGCTCGTCCACGTGAACCTTGAAGTCTTGTTTTAGCCAGCGGGCAACCGGGATGCCGAAACCTTTCTTGGCGCGCTTGATGGTCAGGCCGGGCAGGAGAGGCGCCATCGCCTTTTTGAGCAGGTATTTGCTCGTGAGCCCGCGCAGCTTCAAATCAGACGGCAGGCCTGCGGCAAATTCCACCAGCTCGTGAGCCAGAAAGGGCAGGCGGCACTCGAGCGAGGCTGCCATCGAGGCCCGGTCGGACTTGACGAGCAGGTCGTCGGGCAGGTAGGTGGACATATCCAGGCGTAAGATGCGCGAGATAACATCGAAGCCACCGTTACCGCCTGCAAAATTGCTTCTTTCGGCCGCCAGACCGGCGTAGAGCTCACCTTCTTTCATCACCACCAGGTGCTCCGGTTCCAAGAGCTCAACCTGCTGGCTGTAAGGGATGGCCCCCATCCAGCGCAGATGTCTTCTGACGGGCGCCTCGTCAGCCGACAGGATAAAGCGCTTGGCCTTGTAGTCGAGGCTTAGATTGTTAAGCGATACCGGCCATGCCATGATCGCAGGCCGGAGGATCTTCTCTCTTAAGGCGCGGGGCAGACGATTCCAGATGGCGGCCAGCCTGTGAGCCTGGTAGGTCGAATAGCCGCCGAAAAGCTCATCGCCCCCTTCGCCGGACAGCGCGACCGTCACCTTTTGGCGTGTCATTTTAGATAGGTAATAGGTGGGCAGGATGGAAGGATCTGCCAGAGGCTCATCCAGTGTTTGCCATATCTCCTCCATTGTCTCAAGCGCCATCTCTGGCTCAAAGACGGCCACGTGATGAATGCTTCCCAGGTGCTCGGCGACAGCCCGGGCATAATCCGACTCGTCGAAGGAGCGGTCGGCAAACCCTATAGAAAAAGTCTCCACAGGCTCGCCGCGCAGGCGGCAGGCAAGAGCGGCAATACTGGATGAGTCGATTCCCCCTGATAGAAAGATGCCCAGAGGAACATCGGCTATCAGTCTCAGCTTGACCGAGCGAGTCAAAAGCTCCCTGAGTCGATGTTTGGCGTCCTGCTCTGAGATTCGCTGCCCGGCATCAGGCAGCTCCCAGTAAGGCTTGATTCTGGTCTGGCCGCCT
>CAYPBX010000166.1:0-6090 GCA_964409075.1 uncultured Candidatus Obscuribacterales bacterium | reverse complement strand
GATCAAAGCTGACCCACTTCAATCCGGGGATAACAGGATATCCGAGTGTAATTTGGAAACCTATATTGTCCACAAGTGGAAGGTAGCTGGCATTGGCATTTACCGAGCTGCAGATCTGTGTGTGCCGGAGTTGTTGCTAAAAGATGATCGTGAAGAACTAAAAGATTCATATGTCCGAATGCTCAGACACTGGCGGCATTTGAGGCGTCCTGTGTTTGCATATAAGCCACCCGATTTGCGCCTGCGCGGCCCAGCACACACTAATCTGCAACCGGAGGTTAGCAAACAGATCTGGGTGTCCATCAAGGTGCCAGTAGACGCGATTTCTGGAGTTTATCGAGGTTCGATTGTCTTGACTGCTCGAGAGATCCAGACAAGTATCGATATCGTGGTTGAGGTCTTTAATATCAAACTTCTGCCACCATCGCAAGACCTGATGATCTGGTACAAAGGTTCGCTCGACTGGCGAAACACTCAGCATTACGTGTCTTCCGCTACAGCAAGACTGCAGCTCCAGGATATTTACGATCATGGCTTCCGCAGTTTGACTATGTTGGAAAGCAATCTCAGGCTGGCGCAGCATCTCATAGATATGGCGGAGCAGATCGGCTTTGATGGAAGAATGGTGCTACACCGCCCCTATCCAAAGAGGTTGGACAAACTGTGCTTTAAGAAACTGACGCCGGTATTTTATCTTAGTGATGAGATAGATATTTGGACCAAGTACGGTGGCAAACAAAATGTCGTTGAAGACCCACACGTTGTTGAGCACAGAAGAAACTGGCACCTGGCAAAATCGGTGGAAGGTCAAACGATGTGCTCGATTTATCACGAGCCCTTTACGCGCAGACTTTTGAACGATGCCGATCTGGGGTTTTCGCCCGACACTTTCTCTTACTGCTTGATACCGAGCAAAGGGTACTTTCACTTTCGTTCTCAATTTCCTGAAATGACCGGACGCAGGGCCTATTACTACTGGCCGCTGCATATGGAGAAGCCGAACGTCCACAGAGTGCTGGCCGGTTGTTACCTGTATAAGAGCAAAGCTTCCGGTATTTCACCTTACTGCTACCAACACCTTCCTCGGTATCCGTACTTGGCTTACGATGATTTCGATGAGTGGGAACCCGGCTCTGATATCGGACCTTTTCAAGGCGTATTTCGAGACCACATGGCTACTTATCCTGCCAGGAGCGGCTCTGTTTCGACATTACAATGGATGGGGCTAGGCGAGGGCATCACCGACCTGAAATATTTGACAACACTGGACGCCTTGCTTGACGAAGCAGGGCATCGCCAGATAGACGAGCTAAATGAGTTAACTGAGTCCGTGCGCAAGCGTCTGCGCGACTTTCTCGATCGCATCGATCTGCGGGCCATCGAGCTGGTCAGCGCTGTAGATCCTGAGCCATACAAGGATATTCAGCCACAGGAGTACCATGAGTTTCGCTATCGGATCGCGCAAGATATTTTGAGCTTGCAAAACATGATTGACAAATCTAAGTCAGGTAACTGAGTTATGCAGCAATCAGCGCCGACAGTGGACATCGTAATTGCGGCAAAGAACGAAGCAGGATATCTGCCTCGATGTCTGGAGGCGCTTGCGTCACAAACCTATCCACGAGACAAAGTGAATGTAATCGTGGTCGATAATGGATCAACTGACTCGACACCGACAATAGCTCAAAACCGGGGTGTCACGCTTTTGTCATGGGTCGATGACAGCAGAAGCGCTCGAAACGTGTCTGCTGTGCGGAATGTTGGCGTCAAAGAGGGGCGAGGTGAGCTAGTCGGTTTCCTGGATGCGCACTGTATCGTCCATGAAGGCTGGTTGGAATCCATGGTGAAACCCCTGCTCGAACCAGATGTGGGCGGTGTGGTAGGCAGATTAATTTATGAGTGCGAAGATCCAGTGACGGCGCGTTTTGTTCGTCAATCACTTTTTGCTTCCGACCAGCGACTGCAAGAGGCGACGATTAGCGGCCGATCGAGCGCTTATCCCTGGATTCCTGCGGGAAATGCAATGTTTAAGCGAGAGGCATTACTGGTGTGCGGATTGTTTGACGAAAAGCTAGTTAATTGCGAGGACGCTGAGTTGAGTTGGCGAGTAGTTCTGCTGGGTTACAGGCTGGTGGCGGCACCCGGGGCTAGGGTCACACATTACGATCGAGGACGCTGGCAGGATCATCTGTGCAAGTACATATCGTACGGGTTTGGAGCCGCGCAAATAGCACATTCATATGGGCTCAGAGGCTCAGTCAAATCTGTGGAGCCCAAGGATTGCGATAAGGCTCTTACCGGTAAGCCCTGGGAAGCATTCTTGATTGAAAGCATCTATCAAGCCAGCTATGCAGTCAAATCCCTTCAAATCCGCTTGGGATTCGAGCAGGTAACAGATCGCTGTCAGAAAGTATGCGTGCTGGCTAAACTGCGCCCCGCCTTTTCTTGGCACAATGGAGAGCGATTTTCAATATCGCGAGAAGCAATTTACTGGTTCGACGATCATAAGGAGGAAGTGACCGTAGTTTTGCCGGCCAAGCGCAGACGATATGTATTTTATGGCACTGCCAACGTTGTCTTTCGCGAGTTAGGACGTGGAAGGGATCGCCAGGCAGTCTTATCGGTCATTGTGGAACGATTCGCTGCAGACTCCGGCATAGTGGCTGCGGACGTTGACGAGTTTTTCGCTGAGTTGATCGAGGACGCCATAGTTCAACGGCTTGAGCTAGAGTAAGAAATGGCTGAGTTCCCAACTTACCGAGGATGGCGCTTTTGCAAATATTGGTTTTCGGGGGTGCTGGCTTCATCGGCTCACATCTGGTCGACAGGCTGCTTCAGTCCGGTCACGGTGTTATCACGGTCGACAACCTCTCGACAGGGGCACTGGCAAACATCGAGCATCAAAGGTCATGTCCACGATTTCAATTCATTTGTCAAGATGTGATAGAGCCATTGTCAGTCGCCGGTGACCTTGACTTTGTCTTTCATCTGGCCAGCGCGGCCAATCTCCGCTCCTATCAGGACCTTGCTCTGTCGACTTTGCAAGCGAATTCAGTTGGCACAATGAATACTCTCAATCTTGCCAGGCAGAAGTCCGCTGCTTATGTGCTGGCCAGCACCTCCGAGATCTACGGCAATCCGCTGGCCCATCCTCAGTCAGAAAGCTATTGGGGAAATGTAAATCCCACAGGGCTCCGGGCTCCTTATGAGGAATCCAAACGCTTTGCCGAAACTTTAGTTTCTCATTACCACAGAGCTTTTGATCTCGATGTCCGCATTGCCAGAATCTTCAATTGTTATGGTCCGCGTTTGAGAAAAGATGATGGCCGCGTTGTGTCAGAATTTATTGCGCGGGCGCTGAACAACGAGCCGTTGATTGTGTTTGGTGATGGGCAACAGACAAGGAGCTTTCAGTATGTGGACGATCTGGTCAATGCTTTGCTTGCCCTTATGAAAGTCCAATATCATTCACCCCTAAATATCGGCAATCCTGAGGAGATAACTATTGGTCACCTCGCATCGCTTATCAAGGAATACACAGGCTCAAGAAGTGAGATCGTATCAGGCCCTTGTCGCCAGGAAGATCCGCGCTGTCGCTTGCCCGACATTACATTGGCGTCCCGCATACTGGGCTGGGAGCCAGAAATCGACTTGTGCTGCGGCCTACACAAAACCATTCTCTGGTTTAAGGAACAAGAGCAGAAATGAGATTAATGCGACTGCGTGGGTTGGCACGACTCTGCTCAAGCGGTAATTCATGTTTGGCACTTCTATTACCAGTACCGCGGGCCGAAGCATAGACGATCTGTTTGTCAGGTCACGCTATGATGGGTTATTTGTCGATGTTACCGCATCTCCAATTATCAGAGCTTGTTGCTCGGGATTTGACATTAGTCTTCTTGGGTGGCGCTTATGACAAGGTCTTTATTCTGTCTGCTAAGTTCGGTAGTAAGTGGCGCGAATAAGGTGCTGATCGAGCTTGCCAGTCGCCTGAGTCAGGCAGGACAGCATGTCGATGTCTTTATCTGGGGCCAGCCTGGTAGCAAAGAGTGGTTCCCCCGATCGGTCACGATTTCTGGAGCCACCAGTCTTGAAGAGGCACTGGCAGACGGCTATGATTTTGTTTTATTTTCGCACCTCTTGTTTGTACCACTGGCACTACCGCAGCTGCATGGTGCCCGACCTGTCCTTTTCTATCAGGGACACGAGAGCTATTGTCACGGCAATACTTATGCGGAGGTCATGGCGGAAACGTCCACGTATCCCAAGATACTATCATTGCCGATAGACATAATCTGCGTCTCCAGATCGCTGCAATCCTTTCTTCGAGAGCGATTTCACAAAGAGTCCTTTTATGTGCCACCGGGAATCGACAAAGCCCTCTTTCACGCCAGAAGGTGTGCAGAATTTACAGATGTGCGCAAACGGGTCTTGATGGTCGGCAGCTATTTGTTTCCCTTGAAGGGTATGAACGATGCGTTTGCAGCCCTGGATATGCTCTTTGAGGAGATGAACGTACAGCTGGTTCTCCTTACTCAGGAAAAGCGTGCCCGCAATATGTTGACACGCCACAGGTTTCCAGTTGAGATTCACTATTGTCCTGAGCAAGAAGAGATCCCGGGTATCTATGCCAGTTGCCATGTTTATTGTTGCTCCTCCTGGTACGAGGGACTCGGGCTGCCAGCGCTTGAGGCCTTCAGCTGCGGATTGCCGGTCGTGTCCACCAAGCACCAGGGCGTAGCTGACTATGGTGTGGAGGGTGTCAATCTTCTTTTGGCTGAGCCGAACAATCCTCTGGATCTTTACTGCAAATTAAAACTTGTGCTGTCTGACTACAGACTTGTGCAGCGCCTCACTAGCAACGCCTTTACTACCGTTGAGCAATATGACTGGGAAAAGTCTGTTGCGCTCTTTCTAGACTGCCAGGCGACAATTGCCAGCCGCCCATCAGGACCTGACCTGAGCCGGAAGTCAGTAGAGCAGCTGCTGGAAGAGCTTGAGCTGGAGGGTCTTTTCACTCCTTTGCCTGTCCAGCACAAGTTTCTGGAACTGTCCCAGTTGTTAAGAGAAACCTGTGTTCAACTGGTTGAGGCGCGGATGTCGGCCTCGGAAGCTGGTTTGAGGCTGGCAAGCATCAGGGATGGATTGAAACCGTACCTGGCCAATTCAGCAACGGCTTACTACCAATCATTCAAATCACGATACGATCTGTGCCGGTTATTGCTTGCCTTGCAGGATGACAGAAGATTTCTAAATCATGTGCGGATCTTGTGTGCAAAGGGAATGCCATAATGAAGCTGCCAGTGCTGCTTTTGTAATTGAATTGAGGCCTTCCGACTGGCTAAAATTAATCAGGCTGTGTGGCAAGGAGGGATGGCTGTGTGTGTAGTAAAAAAGCTGGCTGGAGCATGTCTGTTAGCGTTCTTGGTGCTTGCAATGATGTTCATCTCCCTGCTGCCTGCACCGGCGGCGCCGCCGGTGCGTATTGGGGTTGTGCCATCCGGTGGCAGCGGCCAGGAGCAGGATATTGTTGACAACATTAGGCAGGCGCTGGAGGGAACGGCAGATATTGTTTTCTCGACTGTCAATCCGGACTGGTATGTGGTCTGCAATGTGCAGGACTCGGTAGACCAGCCAGGCGGCAATGTTAGGGTCAATGGCACAGTGACAATCAAGACGATGGACGGTCAGGTTATCGACACTGTGGCTGTACAGACCAATAAACAAGATTTCTCGCTTCAGCCTGGTGCTCCTGTGAACAAGTCCCTGGTGCATGGCGCCATCACTGAGGTGATCAGCGGCCTGTCCGAGAAGGCTGTTGAGCCGATTCGTAAGGCCGTGCGCATCGAGATTCAAGCCAGGGACAAGATTATCAATGCGCAGGTGCTTGCAGATCAGGACAGATACGAGGAAGGTATCGAAATCCTGATGACTGTTACCCCGGACACCGTTCATTTCCAGGCAGTTAGAAAGCTGATCGCCGAGTACCAGATGGAGAAGGAGGCGCTTGAAAGGGTCACGGAGGCGCAACAGCTGGCCAGGCAGAAGCAGTACACCAAAGCAATCAATGTCCTGTCGGGAGTGAACGCC
>CAYPBX010000165.1:0-6091 GCA_964409075.1 uncultured Candidatus Obscuribacterales bacterium | reverse complement strand
AAAGACAGCAGCGCTGCTGGCAGCCCTGGATGAATCCAGGCCGGTCAAGTCAGCTATCGTGAACGATGTGGACTGGTGCGTCCCGCTTATATTTGCAACCATGAGGCTGGAGCGCTCCCATGCCTACTTTGGCAACAACGGCAACGCTCCCGGCTGGGCGCTGCCAGCAGCTCTGGGTATCCAATGGGCGAACAGGCAAGTTGCCGTGGTCTGCATCACCTGCGACCGCTCCCTGCTCTCCAGACCGCAGGCGCTCTGGATAGCAGCCCATTACGGGCTGCCAGTCAAGACAGTCATGCTCAATCAGGAGGCATGCACAACCCAAGGCGATGCAAACAGCGCCCTAATCCGGACGTCCCCTGTCTCTTTCGTCAAGCTGGCGGAGTCTATGGGTGTTCAGGCACAAACGATCACACAGCCCCTGGATTTGGATAACGCTTGCGAAAATCTCTTCGCCCAGGAAGGCCCGGCACTTCTGGATGTGGCAATCGCCAGAACCGGCAGTGACTGAAAGACAAGTCACTTGAAAAGTCCTCGGTTGTCAGGCTGGCTTACGCTTCAAGCCTTCAATGCAGATTCTTAATTGAAAGCCCTGACTTTGCCACACCGCCCCTTCAAATTGATACACTAAAGGGTTGCATTGTTCAGCGCAGGGCAGAAGATGAGGCGGCTGTGAAGACCTTAGCTCGACAGAGCACCATGACCTCCAGACAAGGCAGTGTTGTAAACGATTTCAATATCCACATCGCAACCGTAAACGGCTCCGGTAGCCAGTCGTCAAATAATGTGCTGATGCGCTCCATCTTCCAGATGGGAGTTCCTGTCAGCGGCAAGAATCTTTTCCCTTCTAACATCGCCGGGCTGCCTACCTGGTTTACTATAAGGGTCAATAAGAATCACTATCTGGCCCGGCAGGACAGGGTAGATGTCCTTGTCGCCATGAATCCGCAGACAGCTGTCGAAGACGTTAAATCGCTGCCACCAGGATCAGTTTGCGTAAGCCCGGTGGAGCTGAAGCTGGATGCTGTGCGCAACGATGTTAAACATTATCAGGTCCCCTTCAGCGACCTGGCTGCCGAGGCGACCGACCAGGTCAAACTGAGGAAGCTGCTCACCAACATGATTTATGTAGGAGTAGTCTCCCAGCTTCTTAATATTGACGAGGCAGAGGTTGAAAGAAGCATACACCGCCAGTTTGCAGGAAAGCAGAAGGTCGTTGACATCAATCTGTTAGCGATGACAAAAGGCAGGGAATGGGCCAAGGAGAACATCAAAAAAGATGACCCGTTCCGCATTGAGAAGATGAACGAGACCGGAGGAAAAATCATCATCGACGGCAACGCAGCCTGCGCCATCGGCTGTCTCTTTGCTGGCGCTTCGGTCATGACCTGGTATCCAATCACGCCATCCTCCAGCCTCTGCGAGACCGTGACCGATTATCTGAGCAGATACAGGATCGACAAGAAAACCGGTAAAGCAACATTTGCTGTAATTCAGGCCGAAGACGAGATGGCTGCAATCGGTATGGCTCTCGGTGCTGGCTGGGCAGGAGCCAGATCCATGACCTCTACCTCTGGTCCCGGTACCTCCCTGATGACGGAATTTGTGGGTTACGGCTACTTCGCAGAGATTCCAGTTGTTATCTTCGACATTCAGCGAGTAGGTCCGTCGACAGGACTGCCCACCAGAACCGCTCAGGCCGACTTGCTCCACTGTCACCTGCTCTCCCATGGTGACACCAAACATATCGTTCTCTTTCCTGGGACAGTAGAGGAGTGCTACCGCCTGGCCATGGAGGCTTTTGATCTCGCCGAGCGCTTCCAGACCCCCGTGTTCGTTTTGAGCGATCTTGATTTAGGCATGAACAACTGGATGTCGGATCCGTTCGTGTATCCCGACAAGGCGCTTCATAGAGGCAAAGTTCTTACAAAGTCCGATCTAGAGAAGATTGGCGAGTTCGCCCGCTACAAAGACGTAGACGGGGACGGCATTCCCTACCGGACACTGCCTGGAACCAAGCACCACCTGGCTGCTTATTTCACCAGAGGCAGCGGACATAACGAGCAAGCGGCCTACACTGAGCGCCCCGAGGAATACGAGCAGATCATGAGGCGCCTGGACAGGAAGTTTCAAACAGCAAGGGCCTTTGTGCCGGAACCTGTGGTGGATCTAGATCGCTTAGCAAAGGTGGGAATTATCGCCTTCGGCTCCTCGCACTTTGCTGTCGAGGAAGCCAGAGACCAGCTGGCTGAAGTCGGGATCGCAACCAGTTACCTGCGTGTTAGAGCCCTTCCCTTCAATCAGGCGCTGGGTGAATTTCTCAACGCCCACGAGAGCATTTATGTAGTCGAGCAGAACCGTGATGCGCAGATGCGCTCCTTAATCACTCTGGAGGAGCCTGGATCGTCCACTAAATTGAAATCGGTCCTTCACTTCAACGGCCTGCCGATCGACGCGGCAACAATTGCCGAATCAATAGCCGCCGGGGAGAAGCAAAGAGTATGACTGCTCTAGAGGGTGCGCAGCCAAAGACAAACCGTATCGGACTTGCGCTTGCCGACTACAAAGGCGCGCCCTCCACGCTCTGTGATGGTTGCGGCCATGATGCCATCACCAGCCAGATCATCAAGGCCTGCTTTGAGCTCGGCATCGAGCCATATCGTGTCGCCAAGCTAAGCGGTATCGGCTGCTCCAGCAAGACGCCAGCCTACTTTCTCAACCAGGCGCACGGCTTCAACGCCGTTCACGGGCGCATGCCAGCCATCGCAACGGGTGTGGCGATGGCGAACAAGGAGCTATTGCTCCTGGGTGTGAGCGGCGACGGAGACTCGGCCAGCATCGGTCTGGGACAGTTCGGGCATATCCTGCGCAGGAACGTTCCCTGTGTGTATATAGTCGAGAACAACGGGGTATACGGATTGACCAAGGGGCAGTTCTCAGCTACAGCCGATCTTGGCTCCAGATCCAAAGCCGGCGTCGTGAACGAGCTCCCTTCTATCGATCTGTGCGGTCTGGCCATTGAGCTGGGCTGCGGCTTCGTGGCCAGATCCTTCGCTGGCGATCCCAGGCAGCTGGTCGCGCTTATAAAAGCAGCCATGTCCTACCGGGGCACGGCGATGCTTGATGTCATAAGCCCTTGCGTTACCTTTAACAACCATGAGGGCTCGACCAAGAGCTACAAGTTCGCTAAACAGCATGAGATCCAGCTCCATGAGATTGGCTATGTCCCCTTCTACGAGCAGATTACGGTCGATTACGAGCCGGGAGAGACGATAGAGGTCACCATGCACGACGGCTCGCGGCTAATTCTCAAAAAGCTGGAGGAGAGCCATGATCCCCGGGACCTCGATGCTGCCGTGCATACGGTACTGAAGTCAAAAAAGGCCGACCATTTTCTCACCGGTCTGATTTACATAGATGAGAAGAAGGCTGACTTTACCAGCATCATGAATCTTGTCGACCTGCCGCTCTCCCGCCTGACTGAAGCTGAGCTCAGGCCAGGCCCGGCGGCGCTTGCGGAGATCATGTCCGAGCTTAAGTAGGAGATACCGCAGCTGGATTCAGGCGCTTTTTGGAGAAGGCGTGCCACGTAAGAACATCGAGGTTCTTATCTAATCGATTTGGACCTTGCGCCAGATGAGGATCACGGCGAGGCTGGAGCCTGTCGTTTGGGAAGGAGCAATTAAGGGAAAGGAGAGCATAAAGGGACCAGTCAGAGGTTTGTTGCAGGGGCAGTTGTGCAACCGTCGCGTTCTCTCAACATCTATCTGTTAGCAACATTTCTAACGGGAGTTGCTCTTAGCACCGCGACCGTGGCCTGGGTTGGAGACGGTGAGATTACAGCAGGCGGGGCGGCAGTCCTGACCCTGACCTGGAACGTCTTCTTTTTGATGGTATTGCCGCTGGTACTGGACTGGAGCCAGCGCAAATACTTCAAGGCCAGAGCCCTGGACATGAAGCAGCTGTCCAGCGAACACCCGGAGATTGCCCAGGCAATCTCGCAGGAATGCGAGCGGCACTCCCTGCCCGGCTTGAAGATGGCAGTTGTCGACAGCGTTAATGACGAGATCTTCAGCTACGGGCTGCCGGGAGTGAGACCACGGATAATCATCTCCAATGGCATGCTTGAGTCCGCGCAAGAAAGGATGATCATTCCCAGCATTGAAGAGGAGATCGAGCGCTCCGCCCGGCACGATCAGACAACCATCTTTCTGCTTTTCGCAGCCATTCAGATAGTAGGTCAGCAAGCGCTCATAGCTCTGGGGATCTGATCTTAATCGCTCCCTGCCTGGCTACGCCAGCCCGTCCGCTCTCGCCCGGCCGCCAGACGGTTCCTCGCCGGAACCTCTGCCTGCCTGCTGTAGCACAGTCATCTTTTAATCGCTCCCTGCCTGGCTACGCCAGCTCGTCGGCGCCCACTCGCTGGGCTTCGCAGCCCGGTAACGCGCTGCTCCTCTCCGCTGCATTAGCTACTTCGCCAGAAAAACCAAGTGGTGCCGACAGCTGTGTCAGCGATCTTCCTCCTCAAACATCTGCGCCTGGAAGGTATCGAAACGGGCCCCCTCTTGCCAGTCCTGCCCATTCAATCCGGCCTTGCAGGAAAGCTGGGTAAGAGTGGCAGCCAGATCCCAGCCAAAGTGAGCAGGCACGGAGGGAAGGAACACCGCCTGGCGCGAGTCCTTCAGGAGCACAATGCCGTCGCGTCCCAGAACGATATCCCTCCAGGTGGACACCCTTCTGGGCGGGGTGAGCACACTGAGTTCAATGGTGATATGGGCAAGCTCATCGGCTCGGACAGGACTGAAACGATAGTCGCGGCAACAGGCGCTGACTGTGTTCTCGATTATGGCCTGGTAGAGCGGCTTTAAGGGCCAGATGTATCCCATGCATCCTCTTAGCTGCCAATCCTTCCCCTGACCAGCTGCCTGCCTTTTGTTGAGCGTAACGAAAGCGCCAGCCCTAAGCCTGAGCGCGCCGGCTGCTTCGATGCCAAGATCATCCAGTCCGGGGAGCTGGCGCCTGCGTACACAGGAATCAAGCGTTCTGCGCGCCAGCTGCAAAAGTCCCTGCCTGTCGGAGCTGGAAAGATCAAGGTGAGCTTGAGCCACACCATCCTGCCAGCTCTGGCCAGCAAAGGACAGGGAAAGGTAACTGACTGAGTTCTGCCTGTCCTCGCCAGGCGTATCTTGAGAGGTGTAATAACGCAAAAGCGCTAGGCTGGCTCCTGGCGGGAGGAGCCCCAGGAGCACGCAGAGCGGATAGAATCCGCAGATAGTGTCCCTGGTTTTCCTTTGAAACTCCACGAAGCCATCGAGGTCCAGTCGGCTCATATGCTCAACAGCCTGCCGGTCCAGCTTCTGAATGTTTTGCCTTATGTTGTCGCCAAAGGGCTCATATCGGTAACGCGGCCCGTAATGGGTAAAGTCCGAACTGACTACAAGGATGTCTTTCGGGCGCAAATATCCCCTTAAGATCTCGGCAATCAGCCTGGCTTCAGTCGCCTCCGGCAGCGCACCAACCACTATGGGAACAATTGTGGCCTGAGGGAAAAGATACTTGACAAACGGCAACTGCAACTCCAGAGAATGCTCCACCGCATGAACATCGCCGCGCAGAGAAAAGTGCTGGTAATCCTTTAGCTCGCCAACCAGATGGCTGTCCACCGCCAGATCGCCAAGAGGCGTGGAGAAGGTAGCCGCAGAGGGCAGAGCAGCGCCTGTCAGACCGACATGGTGGCTCGGTCCAAGAAGCACCAGTCGCTCCACCTGGTGATTGCTGATCGCTTTCCAGGAATGCGCTGCTGCCTGACCAGAGAACATATAGCCTGCATGGGGAGCAACGATAGCAAGCACAGGCCCATCAGCGGCGGGCACAGTTGTCTTTGCAGACAAAAGCTCTTGTGAAGCAGGATCGACAAGCGGTTCGGCTCTCTCCAGGAGGGTACCCAGCTGGTACCTTAAGCGGTCAGGTTCAGCCTCATACCAGCTGCCCGCATAAAGCGGCTCCCTTTTTCCGGAGAGCACATCTCTTGTCCTGTCCTTATCCTGGAAGAAGAACAATTTGCAATAAATCCGAAGCGGAGGCTTGTGCG
>CAYPBX010000164.1:0-6097 GCA_964409075.1 uncultured Candidatus Obscuribacterales bacterium | reverse complement strand
GGGATTACCTGGCCTGCTCTGGGCAGAGCTGCAGGCAGCAGCGCCCGATCATCAAGTCGACGGGGGTTAAGTGTTCGCGGCAGGGCTGCGGTGGAGAGATAATTGAGAAAAAATCCTGGCGAGGAAAGCTCTTTTACGGCTGCAGCAACTATTCAAGCAAGAAGTGCACAACCGCTTTCTGGTATCCTCCGCTTTTGTCAGGCGGCCCCAACGGTTCTACTTTATGCCCGCAGTGCGGGCAGCTGCTTGTCTACAAGGCCTTGAAAAGAGGAGATCAGATTGCCTGTCCAGTCAAGGAGTGTGGTTTCAGTCGACAGGCGGCAGGCAACGAAAAGCACGCTTAAGCAAGTCAAACGGCCCGACATGAAGACTCTGCCTCGTAAACATTCACTGCCGGGCGTCTCCATTCACCGGGCGAGCGGCTATATGGTGCCTCGGAGGGAAATGCGTGGCAAGCCGCTCGGCACCATATAGCCGCAGCCCTCCTGACTACGACAGGCACGCCCTCCAGTGACAATTTACTCTGCCTCTTTGCGTGTCTGTGCTGCCTGCTTGCAGGTAATTGTGAAAAGCTTGCGCTTGTAATCATCGGCCTGTTGGCAGTGTTAGAATGGGATCACATTAAAGCGGCTTAGGGAGATTGGAGCGGCAATGTTTGAGCGGTTCACTGAAAAGGCCATCAAAGTGATTATGCTTGCTCAGGAGGAAGCCAGGCGGCTTGGACATAACTTCGTTGGTACCGAGCAGATTCTTCTGGGGCTGATTGGTGAGGGAACCGGCATTGCTGCCAAGACCTTGAAGTCGATGGGCGTCAACCTCAAGGATGCCAGAGTTGAGGTTGAGAAGATAATTGGGCGCGGCTCGGGATTTGTTGCAGTCGAGATCCCTTTTACACCAAGGGCAAAGAGGGTGCTCGAGCTCTCCTGGGACGAGGCTAGACAGCTCGGCCACAACTATATAGGTACCGAGCATCTGCTTCTCGGGCTGATTCGTGAGGGGGAGGGCGTGGCTGCGCGCGTTCTTGAGAACCTCGGTGTCGATCTTACCAAAGTCAGATCTCATGTCATCAGACTCCTGGGTGAAAGCGGCGCAGCCTCCACAGGTACAAGCACAGCAACAGCGACAGGGCGGTCAAAGACCCCGACTCTGGATGAGTTTGGCTTGAATCTGACCCAGGCTGCTCAAGAAGGGCGGCTCGATCCTGTGGTGGGCAGAGAGAAAGAGATTGAGCGGGTCATTCAGATTCTCGGACGCCGTACCAAAAACAATCCAGTGCTTATTGGAGAGCCGGGCGTTGGCAAGACTGCAATTGCCGAGGGTCTTTCCATCCGCATAGCCAACGGTGATATTCCTGACATCCTGAATGACCGCAAGATTGTCATGCTGGACATAGGGCTTCTGGTTGCAGGAACGAAGTACCGCGGTGAGTTCGAGGAGCGCCTCAAAAAGATAATGGACGAGATCCGCGCAGCCGGCAACGTCATGCTGGTGATAGATGAGCTTCATACGCTCATTGGAGCCGGAGCGGCCGAAGGCGCCATCGATGCAGCCAACATCCTCAAGCCGGCGCTGGCCCGCGGGGAGTTGCAGTGCATCGGCGCTACTACCATGGATGAGTACCGCAAGCACATTGAGCGAGATGCAGCGCTGGAGCGCAGATTCCAGCCTGTGATCATCGATCCCCCTTCTGTTGACGAGACAATTGAGATTCTGCGCGGCCTGCGTCCCAAGTACGAGGAGCACCACAAGCTTGTCATCAGCGATGATGCTATCCTGCAGGCGTCCAAGCTCTCCGACCGGTATATAAGCGACCGCTATCTGCCCGACAAGGCAATCGATCTCATAGATGAAGCATCGTCCCGGGTCAGGTTGCGGGCCAGCTCCCTTCCTCCCGAAGGCAAAGAGGTGGAGCGCGAGCTGCGTAAAGTCAGGCGAGACAAGGAGATGGCTATACGCAATCAGGAGTTCGAAAAGGCAGCGGCTCTGCGCGAGCAGGAGACCAAGCTCTCCGAAAGGATTAAGGAGATCCAGACCGAATGGAAAGAGAAGCAGGAGTCTGAGAAACCTGTCGTCACTGAAGAGGAGGTGGCCCATGTGGTCAGCTCCTGGACGGGAATCCCTCTTCTTAAGCTTACGGAGGGCGAATCAGAGAAGCTGTTGCACATGGCAGACGTACTTCATCAGCGCGTGATTGGCCAGGATGAGGCGGTCGAGGCCATATGCAAGGCGATTCGCCGGGCACGTGTCGGCCTGAAAAATCCCAACCGCCCAATCGGCAGCTTTATCTTCTCGGGACCCACCGGGGTTGGCAAGACAGAGCTTGCCAAGACTCTTGCCGGTTACTTCTTCGGCTCCGAGGAGTCTCTGGTTCGTATAGACATGTCCGAATTCATGGAGCACCACACCACCTCCAAACTTATTGGTTCACCGCCTGGATATGTCGGCTATCAGGAGGGCGGACAGCTTACAGAGCAGGTGCGCCGCAAGCCGTACAGCGTTGTCTTGTTCGACGAGATTGAGAAGGCACATCCAGATGTTTTCAATGTGCTCCTGCAAATTCTCGATGATGGGCGGCTATCCGACAGCAAGGGACGGACGGTCGACTTCAAAAACACAATCATTATCATGACCTCCAATGTTGGAGCGCAGTACATAACCAAGACCAGCCTCAATGTTGGCTTTCAGGCTCAGGCATCTGCTGGCGAGGAGCACAAAGAGCGCTACAAAAAGATCAAGGACTTGGTTATGGATGCAATGAAGAAGACCTTCCGTCCGGAATTTCTCAACCGGGTCGATGAGATGATTGTCTTCCAACAGCTCACCAAGGAAGAGATCCGCCAGATTGTCGATCTCATGTCTGCCGATCTGCAAAGCCGTATACAGGCTCAGGGTATGGAGCTCAACATTACAGACGAGAGCAAGGATTTTATTGCCAGGGATGGCTACAATCCGACCTATGGAGCGCGCCCGCTCAGGCGCTCGATCCAGAGATTTCTCGAAGATGCCCTGGCTGAGGATGTTCTGCACGGCAGGTTTAAAGAGGGCGATAGCATAGAGACCTATCTGGAGGAGGAGGAGATCAAGTTTAAAAAGGCGGCCAGGCGAGCTGCCAAGGTTGAGAAGGCTGCCGCTAAGTCTGAGAAGTCGGATAAAGGCTCTAAGAATGACCGGACTGCAAAGCCGGACAAGTCTGGCAAGTCCTCCGATGGTCTCCCCGATAAGAGCGGGGAGGAGAAGGCCTCTTCAGCGACTAAGGGTTAATGTCAGGCAGCCAGGCGCTGATGGCTAGTCATGTTGAGATTGACTGTGGTGGCGATCTGCTGCGCTCGCTAGGACATCTCCTGGCTATTTTCCGGGAAAAGACTCTGCCGATTCTCATTCTCTTTGCCCTGGTGCTCTTTGTGGTGCTTGTGCCTGAACTCAGGCTGCTTGCAGCCCCCTTTCTGCTCGGGATCTATCTAACCGTTGCCTGCTGGTTGGTGAGAGCTGTCTTTGCCGCGGTAGAAGAGGACGGCGTTGTTGCTGATGGTGTGCTTACTTTTGGCGGGCCGCCACTCTTAAGCCTGCTGTTTCTGGAGATTGTCTACAGATCAACTGCAGTAGTTCTTCTGCTGCTTCTGCTTCTGCCAGGACTCTGGTGGTCAGTTGCAACGAGCCTGGCGATCGTGCATGTCTGCCTGAAGGAGGCAGGCGCGATCGAGGCTTTGAAAGTGAGCTTGTGCAAGACAAAGCTGCACTTCTGGCGGTCCTTTGGCTATTTGGTACCTGCGGCTTTCCTGGCTTATTTTCCGGCCCTTGTTGCTTATTCTGCAGTATCGATACTTGCATTTTTGTTGGAAACAGTAACTCCTGAGACAGCGCTGCTTTTCGAGTTTGCGTTGCTTGCGGCAAGTTTCCTTTGTGAATCTCTTTTGCTTGTTGGCGGACTTATGCTGCTCACCTGTCAAGTGAGGCTGTATCTCTATCTCAATGAGCCAGCTCCTCAGGTAGGGACGCCCTGAGCTGGCGGATCTACCTGGGCTCTGAGAATTCAGCAAGTCTTTCTGCCTGTCTGGGGCAGCAGAGTCGAAAACTTTTGCTCAATAGAGGCAATTGCCCTCAACGCCCTGTTATGTCAAGGTCCACCAGGCTGGTGGCAGTAGGCGGGAGCATGGACCCTGGCCTGGCGAGCTCACCGTTGTACGGTCCCTGGTACCGTTTTGCTCCCCCGCCGCTGAAACCGCCGGCGCCGGCCGACCGGCAGGCGTCGCGGTTAAAGCCGCTTGCCGGGGCGACTACCCCGAGGGTGGTCTCCGGAAGGTCAGCCCCATTGATGTCCTGGTAGCCCTGAGGTCCGGTAGGAAAGGTGCGGGCCAGACCAGGATCTGTATTGTTGCGTGGTGCCTCAGGTTCTGCTCCCTGCTGGGTGGTGTCAGTCAGGTGAAACTGCTCGCCTGCTGCCCCGGCTGACTCCAGAAAGCTCAGGTCGAACTGCTGTGCTCCGGCCAGCTGGCCGTTAAAAAAAATGCCGGCTGCCGCGAGCAGCCAGGGGCTGAGAGTTGCCTTCATTGCAGGTACAAGCCTCCCGATCATATATATAGCTGAGCATAAAGGTAATTTGTGGAAAAGATGTGGCAGGTCAGGCCGATCCTTTACTGGTCGGATGGAACTCTTATGCTATAAGCAATCATACTAGATTACATAGAATCAAGAGAACATAAGCAGAGAACCAGGCAACCGCCCTCCGTCGCCTGGTTCTCTGCAAAACAGATCCTCTCTTGAGCTGCCTGCTTTTTATGTTACAGGTAGTGTGCAACCACATTCCCGTAAGAGATCGATCGCCTTGTTCTGGAGATCTCTTGCCTGATGTTCGTGGGGATGAGTAGCAATCCGCTCCTTGAGGATGCTGATCAACTGGTCGATCTTTGCCAGTGATGGGCGGTGCGTCCTGGCTGCGGAGACAAAGGCTGCATACTCTGCTGGAGTGGCTTCCAGGAGCAGGTAGCGCCAGTTGATCAGGTCCGATACGGTCACCTCCTTATCGTCGAGGGCGATCTCAATCTCCCTTTCGTGGCGATGTGGCGCCATGTATGTGCCGAAAAGGATGTCCATCAGAGGATGGACGATAGTGCAGTTTTTGCGCTGATCCCAGTGGTGAAGGAGATGGATTCTCTCCAGCCACTGGAAATAACGCGATTGCGCCCATGGATGCTCTGCCTCGTGAAAGCGCGAGTGTGCTTTGTCGACTACTCGGCTGGCGTAGACCCAGACGGTAGCCAGGAAGACCACCGATGCGAAAGTGATCCCATGGGTTACTATGAAGAGAACAGCAGCGACGATGCCAGGAACCACCCAGCTCAAGCCGTGCTCTTCGGATGACACATAGGCTTGCGCCCTGCGGTAGAAGCGGCCGATCGGGTAGATGATCATGTGGTGGATCCAGTGGTAGCGCTGGTTCCGCCTGATGAGTCTGGCCTGTCGCGTGAAGAAGCCGACGTGCTGGAAGAAGCGGTGATAGGCGTACCCGAACGCTTCCACCAGAAGAATCGCCCGGGCTGCCATAACCAGGCCGACGCCTGCATAGTCGACCAGCCAAGGCGGAGCACCGGCAGCCACCAGCTCTCTAAACAGGGGCGCGCTCCACGGCTCAGCCCAGGCTAAGACCATTAGAGCAGAAAGCCCGCACACTACCCAAACGTAGTAAAGGAACTGTATGAGGCGATTGCCTTTGGCAGGCAGAGAAGCCTCATAAAGACTGTTGCAGGCAGCAGATGATAATGCTTGCTTTTGAACCGACATATCTCCTGTGTCCGGTGCACGACACCGGCACCGTTGTTGGCTGGGCGAGTCTGCGTCTTTTGAAATCTTCTCTCTCGAGAGCACACCAGGACGCCAGTTCTAACGAAGAGCTCTCCCGCTGCTGGGCAACAGCAGCAGGAGAGCAGCTGAAGCAATCACGTGGTAAGGGCTTGATTTGCAGCTTGAGATCAGGTGGTGTACATCTGATCGGCAAGAGCGGAGAAACGCTTGAGCGCTTCCTCTGAGCGAATCTTGAGAGTCGCTGTCAGAAGTGCGTTGGCAACCGTCGCCTCCACCGGAGCGATGCGGAACTTCTTGA
>CAYPBX010000163.1:3253-6114 GCA_964409075.1 uncultured Candidatus Obscuribacterales bacterium | reverse complement strand
AGGCGGCATCTGTTCGCGATGCCTACAAGGCTCTTCCGCTGGCAGAGAAAGATGATTTAATAGCTTTTTTGAAATCGTTATGAGCAACTGACAGGTTTTGTCTATATTTGGGTACAGTGGTTCCTAGAAATTCAGTTTCAAAACATAAAGGCAATAAGTCATGAATAAATTGAGATGCTTGATTGTAAATATGGTGCTAGCAGCCAGCACAGGGCTTGCTCTGTTCGGCGGTTCCGTGTATGCGCAAGACAGAGACGAGAGTCCTCCGCCTCCGGGGGTGCAACCGCAAGTCGGCGGTGGGCATGAGAATCCCTGGGCGGATATTCAGCAGCTGGCTCAGGAGGGGAACGAGTGTGTAGTCAAGCAGAGCTATCAGCAGGCAGCGGAGAAGCTCATCAAGGCAATGGAGAAGGCCCAGGCGTTACCCAAGCCAAAGAACAAGTATGCCAAACAGATGGAGCAGATGTCTGTGCAGCCTATTGAAGCCGGAACAGGCATGTTGA
The DNA here is from genome assembly GCA_964409075.1 of uncultured Candidatus Obscuribacterales bacterium. Lineage (GTDB taxonomy): Bacteria > Cyanobacteriota > Vampirovibrionia > Obscuribacterales > Obscuribacteraceae > CAYPBX01. The sequence continues at coordinate 5,611 of CAYPBX010000163.1, read as the reverse complement.
TTAACAGGTTTTGGCAATCGATGAGCTATTGGCCTGAGCTTGAGAAACTCTGCAAAGCCAGGGTGGATTTTCTGGAGCGGTTTTATGGAGCCGAATCCGCTGAGTACAAGACCAATCTAGAAAGGCTGTCGGCAGTACTCAGGAAGCTGAATAAGGGACAGGAGGCCAGCAAATACGAGCAGATGCTCTCAGCGATTAGATGAGCCAGCCGCAACACCTGCAAGCATGACAGGTTCTCGAACTCCATCACCACAGCTCTTACGTCTCTTTGGGCTGGGCATATCGCTGTGTGTCTGTCTTATCTTTTCCTTGGCCTTGTGTTTGATTATTTTTGGATTCTGGGCCTGGTCGATCAATGATCCGGGTTGCGTCTGTCCGTCTGAGAGGGTCAATCTTGCCCGCATAAGCATAGAGAGTTGCAAGTACTGGGCCTATGCAATCTCGGCAATCCTGGCTTCCTTCATTTTCCTCATCTGGTGGAAGCTGAGGAGCCGCGCCTTGTCTATCTATTTGTTCGCTGCAGTTGTAGCGGCTTGCCTTGCCTGGATGCTCTTTGGTGCCTTCGTTGAGCTACCGCTACATAAAGTCCATTATGCGGGCTATCCGGTGGCGTCTCTTGTCCCGCTTGAACTGCAGGAGACATCTGCCTGGCTCTTTGCCCCCCTCACCACCTGGCGCTTTCTCGTCAGCCTTTCGGTATTCATCGCAGCACTTCTCGCCTCGATCTTAGTCATCAAGCGCCGGCGCGGAACTAGCTAGTACTGGGTCATGGAGGGGCTATAATCTTTAGTTGTGCTCATCCTCAGAATCCATGCAGTGATGCAGATGACTCGGCGCCGCATACGCTTAGGGGACGTGGCAGAGGTTGTTGCTACTGGAGAGGTAATTGAAACATATCCTGACGACAAACCGTTTCCTAGCAGGCTTGTATCGGGCATAATAGACTCTAGACCGATTCATGCGGTAGTAGCAGATCACCCGGACTCGTCTGATGATACCTATGTTATTACGGTCTATGAGCCCGATCCTGCCGAGTGGGATGCGGAGTTTCGTCAGAGGCTGAGACGATGAAACCTTGCATTATGTGTAAAAACGGCAAACTCGTCGATGGCTCGACTACTTTTGCTACGGATAGCGGGGAATTGCTAGTCGTGATTCGTAAAGTGCCGGCGCTCGTTTGTCAGACCTGTGGCGAGGAGTATTTGGACCAGGACGTGACTCGGCAGCTTTTGCAGGAAGTCGAGAACTCCATATATGCGGCCGAATCTGTGGTCATTAGAGAGTATGAAGCCGCGTGAGATGCGATAGCGAGGCGAGCGAAGCGATTATAATTTATGTCGCATCATCAGAAGGTCGGAGAACGTCTCCAAAATCATAGAGATCTTCCCGCCTCCGGCGCCCTGTGTCTCTCGAGCCCGGTGCTCGATCGGGACCTCGACTACTCTAAAGCCTGCCTGCACTGTCCGGATGACCAGCTCGGCATCTACAAAGGCAGTGTCGGATTCGAGATTGATATGGTCAAGAATCTCCCGCTTGAAGAGCTTGATTGAATTGACATCCGTGAAGCCGACACCATATACGGTGCGCAGAAGCGCATTATAGGTGAGCGACTGCAGTCTCCGGCGTGGGGGGTCGTTTCTCTTGATGCGCCTGCCGATGACCAGATCGTGATTGCGCAGCCCGTCGGCCATGGGGATAATCTCCTTGGGCGCGTACTGATAATCGCCAGGCAAAGAGAAGACAAGCTCCTTTGAGCCCGACAGGTAAAGCTCCTTGATTGTTCTGCCGAAACCCTGGTTGACCTCGTGGTTGATGACCTTCAGGCGCGGGTTGATTCGCTCCTTTTCTCCAAGGACTGCAAGCGTGCTGTCGGTGCTGCCGTCGTTGATGCACAGTATCTCGAAGTCCTCGCAGAGCTCCTTGAGGAGGCAGTCGGTATCATCCACCAGACGCCCGACCGTATGCTCGTCGTTATAGGCCGGTATGATCACGCAGACCGATGTCAGAGGCAGGCGGGGCGGTGCCTTGCGAGCGGCTTGCAAGTAACGTTCCTGGGTCATTCTGTAATTGCTCTACTCGCTCCTACGTCGCTCGTTCCGCTCCTCACACGCTCGGCTGCATTGGCTAGATAGTCATTTGCCTCTCCTGATGTTTGAGCGGCAGGCCGTCCGGTGGCGAATATGGTGGCGGGCTGGCCTGGCTGTGTGAAGAAAGACTTGACTGCAGCGATAACGATTTCGACCTGACTGTCGCTCAAGCCTGGATAAATCGGCAGGCTGAGTATACGGCCTGCCACGGCTTCGGTTACTGGCAGGCTTCCTGGTTTGTAGCTGAGATGGCTGTACGCCTTCTGCATGT
>CAYPBX010000163.1:284-3243 GCA_964409075.1 uncultured Candidatus Obscuribacterales bacterium | reverse complement strand
GCGCCGGGATCGGATAGTGAATGAGCGTGTGCACCGAGGACTTCTCCAGATGCTCTTTGAGCTGATCGCGCCTTTCGGTCTGGATGACATAAAGGTGATACACATGATAATTGTGTGGTGCTTCAAACGGGGGTTTCACAAAATCAGCGAGATCCTTGCTGTAGCTGGCAGCAATCTGCCTGCGCCTCTCGTTCCAGCCTGTAAGATGCGGGAGCCCTGCTCTCAGTATTGCTGCCTGCATGTCGTCCAGCCGGCTGTTGATGCCGATCATGTCGTGGTGGTAACGGACCGATTGCCCGTAATTTCTCAACATGACCAGCTGCTCATAATCCTTTTGCGTCCAGGCAGATACTGCTCCCCCGTCGCCGAAGGCGCCGAGATTCTTGCTGGGATAGAAACTAAAAGCGCCCAGTCGGCCGATGCTGCCGGCGGCAGCACCCCTGTACCTTGCTCCGGTTGCCTGTGCAGCATCTTCTACAACCGGGATGTTTCTCTTGTATGCAAGCTTCATCAAAGGCTCCATATCGACCATCTGCCCGTAAAGATGAACCGGCACTATGGCTTTTGTTGCTGGAGTGATGAGTGTCTCGACAGCGTTAATGTCAAGCAGGCAGGTGTCCGGGTCGATATCTACAAAGACAGGGCGCGCTCCTGTCATCGAAATGGCCGATATGGTCGGTACAGCCGTGTGAGAAGGCACTATGACCTCGGCCCCTGGCCCTGCCCCGCAGGCAGCCAGGGCCAGATATATCGCCTCGGTGCCGGAGGCGCAGCCGACAACATAAGGCATGCCCAGAAAGCTGGCGAATTCCTCCTCAAAGCGTCGAAGCTCAGGTCCGAGAATAAAATGCCCGGAGTCGAGCACTCTGGCAAGCGCTGTGTCTATCTCGGCTTTGTGCTCCCGGTAATGTCCGGCCAAGTCGCCGAATGGGACTTTCAAATTAGCTCCTCAGTTGGGCTTGAAGATACAAGAGCCAGAATCAGGAACATGGTAGTTGAAAGTATGGTTTTCATGAATTAGCGCCTGCTTAAATTGAACTCAAATGGAGTTGTACTAACCCCGACTGTCTCTCTTGAGTAGTCATGATAAGATTACAGCTTGCCTGGTATCGACTCTATGCCGGGCGCTGCGCGGTCTGCGGGCTGCAGGGTTGCTACTTAAAGGTTCTGGCCCTGACGGTCGAGAATCGAGAATGGCGAAGCGTGTGAGGAGCGGAGCGCTGGCGTAGCCGAGGGCGGAGCGATTAATGACTATTTAGCCAATGCAGCAAAGCGGAGGGCTCCGGCCCAGGAGCCCGAAGCGAAGCGGTTGAAAGCGGACGAGGCGACGCAGGAGCCGAGGGAGCGGCTAATAAATTGAAAGAGCAGTTCAAAGGCAAGAGTACGCTGATTACAGGCGGCATGGGCTTCATCGGCTCCAACCTGGCAATCAGGCTTGCCCGCATGGGCGCCTCTGTCACCGTACTTGATGCCATGATCCCTGACTATGGTGGCAATGAGTTCAATCTTGAGCCAGTGGCTGGCAAGGTCAGGGTGAATTACTGCGATATAAGGGATGAGTCGGCTGTCAACTATCTTGTCCGGGACAAGGATTTTATCTTTCACCTGGCAGGACAGGTCTGTCATGTTATGTCGCTATCCAATCCTTTTCCCGATATAGAGATTAACATCACCGGCACGGCCGTGCTCATGGAGTCGCTGCGCAAGCACAATCCTGACGCTGTCGTGGTTTATACTGGCACTCGCGGTCAGTACGGGCCTTCGGTTTGCCTGCCTGTCAATGAGGAGGCGCCCACCAACCCGAAAGGGATCTACGAGATCTCCAATCTCACGGCCGAAAAGATCATTCGCGTCTACAACGATGTGCACGGCATACGCTCTGTCCTCCTGCGCCTGTCCAACATTTACGGACCGCGCTCGCAGATGAAGCATTCGCGCTTTGGTGTTTTGAACTGGTTTATAAGGCTGGCCATGGACGATGAGACTATACAGGTTTTCGGGGACGGGAGCATATTGAGGGACTTCGTGTATGTCGACGATTGCGTGGATGCCATACTGGCTGCTGCTGTCACGCCTGAGGCTTACGGGGAGATTTTCAATGTCGGCTCCGATGTTCCTGTCAGCTTCCTTGAGCTTGTCAAGCAGATTGTCGAGACTGCCCGCAAGGGACACTGGCGCTTCGCTGAGTTCTCGCCCGAGCGCAAGGCGCAGGAGCCGGGCGACTTCTACTCGGATATCAGCAAAATCTCCAGGACAGTAGGCTGGCGCCCTGAGGTTGAGCTTTCAGGCGGGCTGGAGAAGACCATCGAGTACTACGGGCTCCACCGGCAATACTACTGGAGCTGAGCGCTTGCACCCGGCTGAGAAAGAGCTCTAAAGTTACGCACATACTGGCGTACGTTTTCAAGTATGGGTCCTGTGGACTCATATGCCATTACCGACCGGCGGGCAGGGTCGGTTATCTGACCTATGCCGGTCTGCTTGAGCACCGCCTGTATGCCCCAGGTGCCGTAGTCGGCGATCGATTCGGCAAACTCGTTCTCATCGGTTGTAATTCCCTGGGCCAGAAAGATGCCGAAGCCGCCTGACGGCAGCTCGTACCAGGCATCCGCTGCCTCATCGGCATACCAGAGCAGCACCTTGTCGAGTGCCGAGTGTTTTGTACGTCTGCTTGCAAGCGGTGCATTCAGGCTCACTCGTACGCCCGGGCTCAAGGTGCCGCCATAATTGAAGACATAGAGCGCTAGCGTTGAGAGGAGACGCCGGGACCATCTTGCCTTGTCTGGTGTTTTGAGCATGATCTCGCAACCAAAGCCAGACACCTCGGCCGCTCTCTTCTGGTACCAGGGGTTGCTCAGCCCGGATGTGATGTGCATCCAGTATGGTCTATCAGGGACCGGCGCATAAGTCAGGATCGCCAGCTTCTGTGCCTCTTCGCCGGGGTCCTTGGTATCTGGCT
>CAYPBX010000163.1:0-274 GCA_964409075.1 uncultured Candidatus Obscuribacterales bacterium | reverse complement strand
GGCACATATTTTTCCGGCCAGCTTGCGGCATAGAGCCCGAAGAGCTTGAGATAAAGCTCGTTTCTTGCCTGCCAGGCTGTTTGCAGAAGCCGGACCTCTTCATCCACCGCGCTCAATCCTCCAGTTTCAAGACGGCCATGAAAGCTTCCTGCGGGATCTCGACTCGCCCGACGGACTTCATGCGCTTCTTGCCTGCTTTCTGTTTCTCCAGAAGCTTGCGCTTGCGGGTCACATCACCACCATAGCATTTGGACAGCACATTTTTGCGCTGGGC
>CAYPBX010000162.1:0-6129 GCA_964409075.1 uncultured Candidatus Obscuribacterales bacterium | reverse complement strand
GTGCATCGCTGCAGCAGGGAGTGAATCTGCCAGTAGTTGATCTGGTCGAACCTGGAAAACGTAAAGAGACGCCTGTGCCACTGCCAGAGCCTTCTTGCTTGAGACAGGCAGTTTCTAAAGGATTCTGAATGCGTGGCTATTAGATCCAGAGTCGAGGGCTTGATGCGCAGCAGGGAAGAGTCGCTGGAGGCTCGAGCAGTGAAGGGGGAGGAACCGTCTTGCCTTGAAACCTTGCCGCCGAAAAAATCTCCAATTCTATTGAAGGTGCAGAGCGTGGCGTCCCGCTCTCTTTCTGTCTCAATGGTGAAGCGTACCTTTCCGGCTACCAGAACATACAGCTCCTCTGCAGGCTTGCCCTGCTCGCAGAGCACGGTCCCCAGCTTGCAGTTGAGGATCTGCACCTGCGAGAGTATGAGGTCGAACTGACTGTCGTTGAGGGTTATAAAGAGAAGAGAGCGCCGTAACCCGTTGAGCGAGACCTGGGTGAGTTGGGCTGTCTCGGCCATAATCTACTCAAATGCCGTCTTTGATCGGTGCCGATTTGAATTCCGGCTTGGCGACATTAATAGCATTATCTTTCTCATACACGTCTTCTTCATTCAGTTGCCTGACAGAGATGGTATCGTCTGTAATGCCGTTGACACTTGCTGCGTGAGCAGGTGGCAGGCTCTCTGCACCACCCACGCGATTGCAATCTACCCGCCCAAGAAGGAAGATAATCATTTACATTTACAATCGGCTTTTAGATGTCAAGAATCAGAGGGTAGAACTTCGGCAACCTTTCTAGCCCCTGGTCACAGGAATGCCTGAGGTCAGGTTATTGATGCTTATCAGACCAACATTGCGTAAGAGCTTTGCCTGTGAGATGTTGAATTCGATCATTGCCTGGGCCTTTCGGACCAGAGCCTCGACATAGACTTGTTGTGCTGCTATGACATCAAGGTTGGTGCCAAAGCCGTTTGCTCGCCTGACTTCTGCTAACCTGAGCTGCTCGGTTGCAGAGGCTACCTGGGTTGAGGCAACTCCAATCAGCTTTTCGGCCTTGTGTGACTCCAGATAGCTAGTGCGTACTTCCTCCTGGACCTTGAGCAACATTTGGTTGTACTCGAGCGTAGCCTTCCTCGCCAGATAGCGGGCGGATTCCACTCTGGACATGTCGGCCATGCCGATGCTGGGATAGTTCCAGTCAATTTGAAAGCCTAGCGTGTAAGATCTCCGGATCTGTCTACTGACAACCTGTGGTGGCGTTATTACTGTGCCGACGGCTGACACCGGATTTGTTGACGGGGCAGGAGCAAAGAGCACCACTCCCTCCGGGGGCGGTGCGGCCAATTGCACTAGCTGCACAGACCCCGGGACAACGGTTGTTGTGCGCGTAAGGGTTGCTCCATTGCCCTCGACAGTTCCAAAGAAACGGAAACGCGGGTACAGCCGCGCGGCAGCAACCTGAATTTGCCGGCGTGCTGCTGTGCGCAGGTGCTCAAGTGTTTTTAGCTCCGGTCGGTGTTGCGCAGCCAGAGCAAGCAGGTAGTGAACGCTGAGTGAATCATGCACACATCTCTTCTTTTGTACATTGGCCTCGGCCGAGAGCAAATTGGCAGTCAGATTTGTGTTGATCAACTTAGCTAGCTTGAGGGAGGATCTTCTCAGGGCAACCTGTTGCGCGAGGAGCTGTTGCTCAAACTCAGCTAAGAGAGTCTGCGACTGCAGGACCTCGAATTTGGTCGCTGTGCCTGCTTGCTCGAGCTTCTCATTGAGGTCCAATTGCTCTCTGGCTGTGTCGACTGCCTTGACGCGAATTCTAAGCAGGGCTTGATTCTCAAGCAGACGAAAGTAGGCTGTTGTCATATCCAGCAAGGTGTCGTTGATACTTGCCTGAAGGGCGAACCTGGCCGCCATGAGACGCTGCCGTTGCGAAAGGGCACCGAATAACACCTCGCCGCCACGAAATCCCCATCCCTGAAAGCCAGCCAGGACAAGGACGTTGGGGGTGTGAAACTGAAACGGTATGATCCCGCCTACAAGCTCTGCGCCGGCCAATATCTCCTGGCGGTAGGACATGAGTATGTCAGGAAGGAAACGAGCTGCCGCTTGCCGCCAGGTCCATCGCTGACTGTTGACCTCCTCGGTGGCGATCCTTATGGCAAGGTTGTTGTTTATTCCGTAATTGAGTATTTCCTTGAGATCCGCCGGTTGATTATAGACAGCATCGAGTCTGATTGGTGGCAACTTGTCGCTTATGGGCAGTAAGCTACCGGGGTCCGGGGTCTCGATCGGGATGCTCTCGGGTGCTGTAGCCTGGCTCGATGATGGGAGGAGATCTAGATCCAGTCCCTGAGCTGGACAGGCGCGCACGGACATTAGTGCGAATAGGCTGATGAGGAAAAGCCGATATTCCCATGCTCTATATATCGTCAGGTGGTTTTCCGACGATGGTTCCCTTGTATACGGGACAGGTGCCCTTGCCACGCCAGCTTGACCCTGAAGGTTGTGGAGTTGTTTGCTCTATTCTCGTCAAAAGTAGATTAACACGGACCGGAAAGTGATCTGGACGAGGCCTCGATGTAATGAAAAATGACACCTTGAAAAGCAGTAGGAAATCATCTCGGTTGGTCTTTTGCCATGTCGGTCGCCTGATTCTGTGCAGATGGGCGTCTGATCGCTTGTCCTTGCCGGATGTCAGGGTCGATGTGAGATCTTTGTATTGCACCGCATTTGATGGCGTAATTATCGAGAGAGCGCGCAAGTTGCCGTTTTAACCGGTCGCTCTTTTTCGTTTAACTTTCGCTTTTTTCAAGATCTGGGCTGTCCGCAATAATCGAGACAGGCTAGCCGACTCGTAATTGGTTGCCTCGTCATTCTGTACCTGCTGTGTGCGGACACCAAGGCGTTTGGCCAGATCCTCTTGTGTCCAGCCAAGGGCGATGCGCCGCTTGATCAGCATATTGGGTATCTCGGGGATCAGGTCGAGAGGCGGCGGTGGCTCGTCTCCGCTTCTTAAGCGCTCATACTCTGCAATGCTTGCTTCAAGTTTCATAATCTGGCCGACAATCGTAGCCCTGTGAGCTTCTTTTACCCATGGCTTTTGCTTGGCGGTGAGCTTGTCATGCCGTTCCAGCGTGGCTTGAAACTTCTTCAAGGCAGCTTTTGCTACTCGGTATTGCAGGTGATTCTTTATCATGGGAGTTGGTCCAGGTCTATGGAAATGATGCCTTTCGCATCTCCGCTGCGATCATGGAGCTGAAGATAGCTCAGCATGTCGAACACGGCAGGATGCGGCAATGTGATCAGGATTTCTCCACAGTATTTATCCATTTGCTCTCTTCTGGGAGGTAGAACGTAACGGGTAAGAATGAACAATGGATCTATGAGCCTTTCGTCAACCCCTTCCGGTTCCCAACAAAGATCGTAGTCATGCGGCATCTTCTTTTCTGTGATGAAACTGCCATTCAGGTAAACTCTCTTGCAACCGGCCTTCTTCAGATTATTTAGCGCTGCTTTGAGCCCAGCAAGCAATCTACGCCGTTCTGCGTTGTATGCGTAGCGCCCCTCGATTTCTTCCCAGGAAGCAGGATGTATCCCTGGCGGCAGGTTCCCTCGTTGGTCATATGGAGGTATCATACCACAAGCATATACTTGTGTTATATGGCGTCAAGTAAAACCTCACAGTTATTGGTGCCCCATAGTTTTATTTGAGGCACAACCTCACTGCTCCAGCCTGTAGCCCAGGCCGTGCACGTTGGCGATGATTGTAGGCTGCCCCGGTCTGTCGAGTTTGCGGCGTAGCCTCTTGATCACGGCGTAGATGGCATCATCTGAAATTGCGGCTTCCGAGTGCCAGACTCCTTTTAGCAGCGCCTCAATACTGAAAGTTTCTCCCGGATGCCTCATGAGAAATTCGAGCAGATCCATCTCCAGGGCGGTCAGGTAAATTACTTGCCCTGCCCTGGTCACCTCGCGCCGGGATGTCTTGAACTCGATGTCCCTGACTTTGAGCGTCTCTCCCAACACCTGGGGCGGGCGCCTCAGGAGAGCCCGCAGGCGGGCGCCCAGCTCGCGCGGGTGAAACGGTTTGGTCAGGTAGTCGTCCGCGCCGGCATCCAGCCCTTCTTCCTTCTCCGCCACCGAAGCCTTGCCGGTGAGGATGAGTATAGGCGTGACGCCGCCGCGGATGCGGAAGCGCCGGCAGATCTCCACTCCGGAGAGTCCAGGCAGATCCCAGTCCAGCACAATCAGCTCGTAGCTGTATGTCTTCAAGAACTGATCGGCATCGTTGCCGTTAATCGCAAAATCGACCGTATGCCCATCGGCCGCAAAAAGCTGCTCCAGGGACTCGTTCAATGCAGCATCATCTTCGGCAACAAGAAGTTTGGCCACGTCCAACCTGCAGATCTTGTAGTCATCTTTCCGCCCCGACCTGAATGATAGCAACAACCATGTGGTATATGGCTTATGCTTGTGAGGGGTTGGCTCTGGTATGGATTTGGACTGGCGTCCGGGGAGCTTTAAATCATTGCTTGCGCATATGCCGATATCGCGCAAGGTTCTTGTCATTGTCCTTTTGCCGGTCGTGCTTGAAATCCTGGCCGGCGCGGTGCTCTTTGGATTGTCCTTGCAGGCGGAGCAGGAAGCTGCCGAGGAGTTTCATTCCAAGTCCATCCTGTCCGACGTCACGAATGTGCACAAGAATGTCGTCACCCTGGGACTGGCGGGCTACAAACTGCTGAAAGGGGGACCGGATTCCTTATGGCAGGTAGTGCAGTCCCTCAGGCAGGACTGCCGCACTTCCATGGAGAACGTGCTCAAGGAGACCGCTTCCTACCCGGAGGAGTTAAGAGCGGCCCGGGAGATGGAGACAGCGTTGATCAGGCTCCTGAAAGTTAGCTCGCAGGGCATGAAAGCAGATATACAGCAATGGGATCGCTTTGCTACCCTTCATGCAACCCAGCTCAAAATCGATGTCGAGCAAGCGATACAGAAATTCATGCTCGCCTCAACCAGGCTCAAGGAGATTGTAGGCAGGCGCAAGCAGGTGGGTCCCACGAGCACCTTCTACAGGGAGGCGCTCAGATACTTCATTCTTGGCCTTATGGGCGGCAATCTTGTGCTGGGGGTGTTCCTGGCCGGGCTGGTCAGCAGGCAGATAGGGTCGCGAATAGACCATATCTGCAAGGAGACCATGCTGGTCAGGCAGAGGCTGCCTCTGCCTGAGGGTCTGGCCGGCAATGACGAGCTTACCCGGCTGGATGCCTTTATACACGAGATGATTGCTGATCTTGAGGCTGCCGAGCGCATGAAAAAAGATTTTGTGGCGATGGTGAGTCATGATTTGCGCTCTCCCCTCACCTCTGTGCAGATCAGCCTTAATCTGCTCGAGACGGGCAGTCTTGGAGAGCTTCCGCAGCGAGCTGTCGAAGCAGCTGGAAAAATGGATCTGGAAGTCTCCCGCATGCTGCGGCTGATCAACACCCTGCTGGATTACGAGAAGCTCGAGTCAGGGCAGTTCGAGCTTCACCGAACGGCTTGCCGGCTGGGGCCCATCCTTGAAAGCTCCTTGAAGAGCGTGGAGCTTCTGGCGAGCAGAGCCGGTGTATCTCTCAGCGCGGGTGTGACTGATGCCACGGTGGATATCGATCAGGACAAGATCATTCAGGTTCTGGTGAATCTGCTTGCCAATGCCATCAAGTTTTCGCAGGCAGGCCAGTCGGTCGAGCTGACTGCCCTGCCGTCGGATGGTTTCGTTAAGATAAGCGTGATAGACCAGGGCCCCGGTATATCATCTGAAGACCAGGCCCGGATTTTCGAGAAGTACAGGCAGGCGCGCGACACTGCCGAATCTTGTCGCGGCGGAACCGGACTGGGTCTTGCAATTGTGCGCATGATTGTAGAGCAACACGGTGGTTCTATCGGGCTTGCGAGCGAGCCGGGGACCGGCAGCACCTTCTGGTTCACGCTGCCACTTCTGGAAGCTTCGACTGACTGATTGCATGAAGCTCAAGGATCCATGGCTATGGTCGATCTCAGCATTCGGGGTGTTTTGTGTCGTGCTTTTGATTTTCGCTGTCTGGCCAGGCAGGAGCGCATCTTTGCTCTCGCCAGCCTGGCGTGAGCTTTTGGCAGAGATAGAAC
>CAYPBX010000161.1:0-6186 GCA_964409075.1 uncultured Candidatus Obscuribacterales bacterium | reverse complement strand
GCACGCAGCTGCGCGAAGTATTTGATAGCAGCCTGTCCTGCGTCGATCCGACGTAATGTCGGCGGTTTACCATTGGCGCTGGGGCCTGCCATCGACGAAGAAGTAGAGCTGGACTCCTCGTCAAAGAAAGGATCGGGCTTGAGCGGCGGTAGCGTACCATCGAACTTGTCTGCCATCGACAGGGAGAAGTCCAGCGCGAACAGGATATCGCGCCCCATGACAGTACCATTGGACTGCTGCCTCTTCACGATCTGTGGTTGCGCCAGCGACAGTCCTGTGGAAACGAGCGCAATCAAAAGCAGCGTTCCCGGGAGCAGCTGGGCAACGAGATTCCGCTTGACCGTGGCAAAATCACCGACATCCGGATGCCGGAAGCGTTTGCGCACGCGTCGCGTGACACTTGCCACGACCACAGCTGCAATGATGGGCACACCGAGCGCCCACAGTTGTGCAAAGAACATGGTGAGCTCCTTTTCAAACTATGGGCAGTCGGCAGCACATGCTGCCCCAGCCGTGAGGATTTCTGGTTCTACCGACAGGGACAGGTGACGTCGCTGTCCCTTGAGAATCGAGAGAATTCGCGCTCTCCGATCATCCTGGCACTCGTTGGTACTGAAAGCAGCCGGGCTAATGTGCCGTTCGGCAAAAAACGCTGCTAGCTGCTTTAGCCTCTGTCGGTGAGCCTGCCGGTACAGGGCACGATTCTTTCGTGACGCGAGAACGACCCGCTCGCAACCACCGTCATCGAAGAAGCCCATGAAACCGGGGATCGGCAACCACCGGCAGAGCTTGGCCTCGGGCAGCTCGCGCTCGCGCAAGTCCTCGACCAAAAGCGCCACGACATCGTGTCTCATTGCCACCCGGTGAAGCATTTCGGCATCTTCCTTCGACAGTCTGCGAAAGTCGCTAATCACGAAGACTAGCGAGCGGTGCTGCGGCAATCCGCACAAAGCGCGTGCCAATCCGCCACCAGCGCCGGGCTGCGTCTGCCTTGCATCCAGCACAGCATTGAGGACCGCGACACCGAGATTCTCGGCCGACCGCATCGGCAGCGACTGTTCCACTATTCCGCGCGAGTAGGTGCGGAAGAGCAGCTGATCGGATGACTTGGCAGCCGATCGGATAATCGATCCCACCAAGAGAGCGGCAAGCTCTTTCTTGGAGAGATCCTGCGTACCGAATTCCATGGCCGCTGAGACGTCGACAATTGTTGCAACGAGGATCTTCCTGTCTTCCTCGTACTCGACGATCATAGGGCGGTCCGGTCGACGAGCGAGCAGCCGCCACTGAATGCGGCGGACATTGTCGCCTGGTCTGTAGTCGCGAAAATCGCACCATTCCAGTCCGCTCCCTTTGTACTTGCTGGAGCGGTCGCCAGGCATCGGATGGTCCGAGCGCCAGGCGACATCGATCGGGCAGGACACGACGAGCGACTGCACGTACCGCGACCTGCTTTCTGTGTCTTGAAACATGGCCTGCCTCCGTGAAAAATACCTACAACACTGGAAATGAGGTGTAGCAGGCTTCTCACGGAGCCTGCTACACCTCGGACACAACCGGAACCTTCTTCAAAATGATGTCGATGACCCGCTCCGGTACCCAGGCCCTCAACTCCGCCTGCTCAGTGATGGCGAGGCGGTGACGGAACACATCTGGCACGACGAACCGGATGTCATCAGCGGTGACATGGTCTCCGCCGCGCATGAACGCTCGAGCATGAGCCAGCCGCACAGTCCACTGCATCGCACGCACGGAAACGCCCGCCTTGAGCACCCCTTTCAGCTCCTCCGGACATTCCTCCGGCCGGGTCGCGAAAGCCAGCTCGTGAGCGTAGTCATATGCCGCATCCGATACATAAACGGCCTCCCCCATCTCCTGGCGAATGGCGAGAATGTCAGAGACAGTCAGCACAGGATCGGCATCACGGCTCTCGCCGTGACGATTAAATGTTGTCGCCTGCACCACCCTGCGCTCCACTGCTTTCTCCAGGCGATCATAGACGATCTCGACAGCAAAGCGATCCATCTCCGCTACCGGGAGGGTATAGACACCTTCAGTGTCGATCGGATTACGTGTGGAGACGACCATGAAGACGTCATGGAGGCGAAAAGTGGTGGCAGTGTTGCCAGCAACTGTGAACTGCCTCTCGTCCATCGGCTCCAGGAGAGCCGACTGGGTGCGCGGCGGCGTCCGGTTGATCTCGTCGGCATGCAGGATGTTAACCCGCGGGTTCAACGGTCCCTCGCGGAACTCGAACTCGCCGGTGTCCTTCAAATAGACCTCGCAACCCTCGATATCCGCCGGCTGCAGATCAGGTTTGAACTGGATGCGCTGATAGACGGCATCGCCCACCACCGCACCGAGGCAGCGGAGCGTTTTCGTCTTACCCGTACCTGGCTCACCCAAAAGCGAGGCGTGTCCGTCGGCAGCCAGCGTCAGAACCAACATCTCTGTCTGGCGGTCGTACCCTAAGATGGTCGACCGGATGCGCTGCAAAAGCGCTCGAAACCGCCTCCGGTTTGGGCTGTCGATTGTAGAAGACATGGTAAATCCTCCCGCAGCGCTGCCCTCATGAGGCTGGCGCAGCTGAAAAACAGTTGTGGAAAAACGACCAGGTCGCAGGCGTCGTATCTGTGACACGCCGACTCTGAGACCACACTTTGGAGAACCCGTTATAGCTTCCTGTGCTCTTAGCGCGGCATCATGCCTGATGATCCATTGATTGAGCGACTCTGCATAGGCATTGCTCCCTGTATCTCAACTGAAAGAAAATACCTGGACTCCCTGTGGCACAGCTTAACTCACCCAAGCCGAACAGCTTGAATGTTGAGGTAAACTCTTGATGTCGGTAGCTTGTCCTGATGTCTTGCCGATGCAACTCAAATTGAAATTATATGGCACTTGATAACCAGCCTAACAGGGATCAGAAAGCGTTAACAATGTGTTTATGTTCTTCAGGATTCTTCCCTGCTGAGGCTTTTGATCAAGCACGCAGGGTCCGGGCCGTTCCAAGACCTGCCTGTAATGTCATCTCCGAAATTTGGATCTCTTGCAAGAACACCAAGACTAACCGTGCCGCTATGCTAGGCATTTCGTAATCGTCCCCCTGAACAGGCACCTTGGCAAATGGCGAGGCTAGCGCGGCAGCCTAGCACTGCTGCCGACATTGTATCCCAGCTCCGCCAAGACTGCCTCGAGACAAGCAAGGGTCATGAGCACATCCCGCTCAAAGACATAGCCCATGTGGCCGATACGAAATATCTTGCCCTTGAGCGATTCCTGACCATCTGCCACCACGATCCCAAACCGTTCCTTCAAGCGGCTGCGTATAGAGTCAACAGTTATGCCTTCAGGTGGGATTATTGAAGTAACCGTGGGGCTGGCTGCTCGCTCCGAGACAAAAAGCTTCAGACCCATAGCTGATATGCCCGAACGAACTACGTCCTTGAGTCGGCAATGACGAGCAAACACATTCTCCTCCCCCTCATCCTTGATCATTTTAAGAGCCACCTGCAGCGCCACCATTAAGGAGACATTTGGGGTAAATGGTGTCATATCGTTCTCTAAAGACTTCCTGTATATGCCGAAGTCAAAGTAAAAGCGCGGGGTCTTGCATGAATCGTAAGCAGCCCAGGCTTTCTTGCTTACGGAAACAAACGACATGCCAGGCGGCAGCATCAGCGCCTTCTGGCTTCCGCATACCATAACATCCACTCCCCAACGATCTACCTCCAGCAGGCAAGCACCAAAACTGGTGACCGCATCAACCAGCGACAGAGCACCATGAGCACGGACTGCAGCCGTGATCGATTCGAGATCGTTTATCACCCCCGTGGAGGTCTCATTGTGAGTGACAGTCACGGCCTTAATCGCGCGCTGAGAGTCGTTTTGCAGGATCTGCCGCAGCTTGTCGATCGAAATGGGCTGTCTGGCTTCAGCCTCAATTCTTTCCACCTGCGCACCATATGCCTCGGCAATTTTAGCGAACCGCTCACCAAAGACTCCGCTTACCAGGCTGACGACCCTGTCACCAGCATTGACAGTGTTAGCAACCGCAGCCTCCATAGCCCCGGTGCCAGAGGCGGTGATCACAAACATATCGCCTTCCGTGCGCGCTAACCTTTTCAGCTCCTCGACCAAGTGTCGATGAATACCGGCAAGCTCCTTGCTCCTGTGTCCAATCGGCTGCCGAGCATGCGCTTCCAGCGGAACAGGAGTCGGTCCAGGAATCATCAGTTGCTCTCTAGGTTTCATCAGAAGAATCGAGACTCCACATTTTACTAGCCGGAGCGCTCTGACGGCTTTATGATGTCAAAATTCTGTTGTCCAGGTTTGTGCTCGGTCGGACGCACATCACATATTACATCGTCTGCGATGGCGATTAACGCCTCCTGCACAGCGGGGAAGCAGTCCTGCCATGACGGACAACGCGGGTTTTCGCACTCAAAATAACCTATGGTGGAAAGGCGTCCGTCCGCTGGGCGTATTTCCGGGCGTATTCGACCTCCTTCCCAGAGAAGCTTGTCGCCCAGCCAATAGCTGCGCCTGAGAAGCGCGCCAACACGAAATCCAATCCCTGACGTGACCGGCTTGCCACAGTGTGGGCAGCTCATCTCAGCGTAAAGAGTGTTGTATTCAGATGGCTGCTCAGCCATATCACCCAACTCTTGATAGGCCAGTAAATGCTGTCGCGAATTTAAAGCGCAAGGCTGCTGGAGCGGCTTCTCCCCTCTTGCCTCTTGCTGTCGAGTATCTGCTCTGCCAACTGATCGGCAGCCACATGCGGTGGGACGCGATCTGATGACGAGCGCTTCAAAATATTTTGTATTGTCTGATAAATCTTCCCTACCTGCTTGAGAACACGCTCCTGGTTGTAGCCGTCCAGCTCGGCGGCAACATTGATCAAACCGCCTGAGTTGATGGCATAGTCTGGCGCATAAATAATCCCGCGCTTGAAAAGCTCCCGTCCGTCCGCATCGGTCTCGAGCTGATTGTTAGCTGAGCCAGCAACCACCTTGCATTTGAGTTTTGGAATGGTGCGTGAGTTGAGAATAGCCCCCAGAGCGCAAGGAGCAAAGACATCACACTCGATGCTGTAAATCTCATCAGGAGCAACCGCTTTTGCCCCAAACTCCTCAACGACCCGCTCCACCTGAGTTGGGTAAATATCGCTGGCATATATTTCCGCACCCGCTGCAGAAAGATGGCTACAGAGATGGTAGCCAACATTTCCGACCCCTTGCACTGCCACCTTTACACCAATCAGTTCTCCCCTCATCCCAGCAAATTTCAGCGCTGCCTTTATGCCATTGAAAACGCCAATTGCCGTCATTATGGAGGGATCGCCGCTCCCGCCTTCGTTGCTGCCGCCGACTGCATAGCGGGTTTGCGTCCTGATAATGTCTATGTCCTGCACAGTCATGCCGACATCCTCAGCTGTGATGTACCGACCGGATAGCCCATTAACAGCACGACCGAAAGCTTTCAAGAGAGAAGGTGTCTTGTCCTTCCTGGAATCAGCAATAACCACAGCCTTGCCACCGCCAAGCTTGAGCCCAGCCACAGCAGCTTTATAGGTCATGCCTCTAGACAGACGTAAAACATCCCTGAGCGCTTCCACCTCGTCGGCGTAATTCCACATGCGGCAACCACCCAGCGATGGCCCGAGCAGGGTGCTGTGAATGCCGACAATCGCCTTGAGCCCGGCCTCTTTGTCCTGGAAGAAGACAACCTCTTCGTGGGCGTAGCTCTCAATCTCCTGGAACACTCCGACCATCTTGCATCTCCTCTTGACTTAGACCCTCAGGATGGGTGAGCCGAGCCCACCAGCGCTCTCTGTTGAAACGACCTTGTCGGACACCGGGAGGCATACTCTTTCATTTGCGCAAGACTATGTTACGACTCTGTTACTTTCTATACTTGCACATTCTAAAACCGGCTGCCGGCGGACTCAAGTAGACAGAAAGGACCTTCTGAGCCGCTTCTTTGAAACGGTCGGCGCGGGCCAGGGTATAGATTTCGCAAAGCGCCAACGCGCCGATAGCATGGTTGTACACGTACTTCTGCGCATTGCGGGAGCCGACGCAGCCTTCCCGATCCTGGGTCTGCATCAAGGCCTCGAGCCCCTTTCGGACGACGTCGCCGAAACAGATGCCGTCATAGGTGTCCTTGGAGAGATGGGAATAC
>CAYPBX010000160.1:0-6241 GCA_964409075.1 uncultured Candidatus Obscuribacterales bacterium | reverse complement strand
CGTATGAATGCTGAGATTATCTCCATTGGAACTGAGCTTCTTCTCGGGCAGATACTCGATACCAACAGCCGTTACCTCTCCAGCCAGCTGGCTGCAATCGGGATAAACTGCCTTTGGCACCAGAGCGTTGGGGACAACAAGGAAAGGATGAAGGAGTCGCTCGGCATTGCGCTCGGGCGTTCGCAAATTGTGCTGACAACAGGCGGGCTCGGACCTACTGCCGATGATCTTACTGCAGAATGTGTTGCCGAGTTTGTCGGGGTCGAGCTGGTGGACGACCCTGAGGCTGCTGCCGCCTTACAAGCAGAGTTCCAGCGCCGGGGCGGCGACATGCCGGAGTCTTACCTGAAACAGGTTTTGCACCCAGCTGGAGCTGTGCACATGTCCAATCCGGTCGGTACTGCTCCGGGTTTCATCGTCAGGCTGGGGACAGCGGGTAGGCAGAGTCCAGGGCCATCTCCTCCTCCTGCTGCCAGGCACATCCTGGCCTTTCCTGGTGTACCCCGGGAGATGGAGGCGATGTGGCAGCAGACGGCAAGACCCTATCTGGAGTCGCTTTCCGGAGCAGGGGTAATCTGGTCCGTCGAGCTCAAGCATTTCGGCATCGGCGAGTCGGACCTGGCTTGCCGCCTGCCTCACCTGCTGGCGGGCTCCAATCCTACCGTGGCGCCGCTTGCTGGAGCCGGAGAGTGCCGAGTGCGGGTGACGGCCAAAGCCGAGACCGCTGATCAGGCACGGCGGATGGCGCAGCCGATCATCGTGGAGATTGAGAAGCTGAGCGGACATCTTCTCTACGGTCGGGACGAAGATTCGCTCGAGTCGGTTGTGGCACAGATGCTGATTGGCAGGGGAAAACGCCTGGCGGTAGCCGAGTCTTGCACGGGCGGGCTGGTAAGCAAGCGGCTGACAGACATTCCAGGCAGCTCTGCCTTTACTGCACTGAATATAGTGGCATACGCCGATAATGCAAAGGAAGAGATACTCGGGGTTCACAGGTATGTCCTTACGCGCTGTGGGGCAGTGTCGGCCGAATGCGCTCAGGCGATGGCAAGCGGTGTAAAGAAGCTCGCGCAAGCCGATATCGGTCTTTCCATAACCGGCATAGCTGGTCCTTCCGGCGGCAGCGCCGACAAGCCTGTCGGGCTCGTCTATCTGGCTCTAGTTACCGACGATTTTCAGACGGGGCGGGAGTTGCGCTTTTCAAAGCGGTTGTCACGGCAAGAGATACGATACCGGACAGCTAGCGAGGCGCTCAATCTGGTGCGGCTCTATCTCATCGACCCGGCGCTGGTTTCCGGTGGTGCACCTGCAGAAGGCGCAAGAAATGCTCTAGGTTAAAACTTCTGCTTACGCTGTGGTTGATTGTCCTGCCTGACAAATGACGCTACAATAAGGCTGATTTTGATGGCGATGAGTTCGCCGCAACCGCCTCGAGCTAATAACTCCTACCGAGTAAGAATCTATTCGGCAGGAGGTTTCTGGCGTGGATAACGTGTGGTTGACATCAGCCCTCTGGGTTGGTCTGGCGCTTGCAGCCAGTCTTATCTCGATCCGGCTGGCAATTTCTGTTGCTCTGGTGGAGATTGTCATCGGCTCCTTTGGCGGCAACCTTCTCGGGCTGCAGGCGAATCCCTGGATAAATTATCTGGCGGGCGTTGGGGCTATTGTTCTTACCTTTCTCGCCGGTGCTGAGATTGATCCGGTAGTCGTGCGCAAGCACTTCTGGTCGAGCATGAGTATCGGAGTAGTAGGCTTTTTTGCCCCGTTTTTCGGTGTCATGGCGTACACGCGGTTTATATGTGACTGGCCCTGGCCGCAAGCGGAGATAGCTGGCATTGCCCTCTCCACAACATCGGTTGCTGTCGTCTTCGCTGTAATGATCGAGACAGGCTTTAACCGCACAGAAATCGGCAAAATAATTCTTGCGGCCTGCTTTATCAATGATATTGGCACAGTTCTTGCTCTCGGATTGCTGTTTGCCAACTACAATGCCTGGCTTCTTCTCTTTGCAACGGCAACAGCAGGAGCCATGTGGTTGCTGCCCAAGTTTGTGCCCTGGTTTTTCGCGTTGGTAGGCAATCGCGTCAGCGAACCGGAGTCTAAGTTTATACTTTTGATTTTGTTTCTGCTCGGAGGGCTGAGCAGCATTGCAAAGAGCGAGGCTGTATTGCCGGCTTATCTCATAGGGATGGTTCTTGCCCCTTTCTTCCTCAAGGAGAGAGTGCTGGCCCAGAGAATGCGGGTAATGGCATTCACACTGTTCACGCCATTTTATTTTCTCAAGGCCGGTTCGCTGGTAAAGTTCGATACTGTGGCAACTTCAGCAGGGTTGATTGCAATTCTCCTGGGCGTGAAAATGCTCACAAAATGTGCCGGTATCTATCCATTGACAAAGGTCTTCCGGTTTGAGAGGCGCGAGGGCATCTACACGACACTGATGATGTCTACTGGTTTGACCTTCGGCAGCATCTCCGCCTTATTTGGTTATACGAACGGTATCATCACCCAGGATCAATACACTGTCCTGGTCACGGCTGTTATCAGCAGCGCCCTGGTACCGACACTGATTGCCCAGCAGTGGTTCCAGCCCACACATGTGCTACTGGAGGCGGCTGAAGAGGCGGAAATGAATCAGCAGGCAATGAGCGCACAGACCGATTGCACAGGCGAGGGAGGATGATTGGCATGATCAAAAAAATTGGCGTTGGGTTCGATGGATCTGAAAGCTCGCGGACAGCCTTGCAAGAAGCGATTCGACTGGTGGGGCTGTATCAGGCTGTCCTTGAGGTTGTGTCAATCGAGGAGCTGCCGCGCTATGCAGGAACCGTCGGCGAGGTCATAGAGGAGCAGGAGACCGCAAATAATCTGGTCAGAAAGCTTCATGACGAAGCGGCTGCGTTGGCCCGCGAGCGTGGGGTGCAGATACATGCTGTCAAGCGCATCGGGCACCCGGCCAGGGCTCTGGTGGATTATGCAAAGGAGGCGGGCTTAGACGTTCTCGTCATCGGGCACACCGGACACTCGGCGCTCTGGGGCTCGTTTCTCGGCACCACAGCAGACAAGGTCGTGCGCCATGCACCATGCTCGGTCCTTGTCGTGCGGTAATTTACCAGCGACGGCCCCAGCAGCTGCCCGGACTAAATTCATCATACGTCCCAAGTGGCTTGACAAGGGCTGTTGAGAGCAAGGCTTGAGAATCCTCGCTTCGACTCCGGATGGCGGGAGTGTGTCCGGTTTCCAGGAATAGCTAAAGGATGAGCATTGCGTCGCCGTAGCTGAAGAAACGGTATCTGCTCTTAACCGCCTCCTGATATGCTCTCAAGGTCAGCTCTCTGCCGACGAAGGCGCAAACCAGAAGCAGGAGGCTGGAGCGGCTCACGTGAAAGTTGGTGATCAGGCCCTTTATGACCTGAAAATGATAGCCCGGGCGAATGTACAGCGATGTGCTTCCATTTGAGATAGCCTCAATCTGCCCGTGTGACCAGGCGGACTCGAGCGCCCGGCAGGTGGTGGTGCCCACCGCAATGATACGCCTTCCTGTTTCTAGCGCCTGGTTGATTCTGGAGGCCGAGTCTGGCGTAATCGAATATCTTTCCGATTCCACAATGTGCTCATCCAGAGAAGTTGTAATCGGCTTGAACGTGCCTGGACCCACGCGCAAGGTTACATAGGTAAGCTCAATACTGGCTTTCTGGAGCTGCTTGATTATTGCTTCGGAAAAATGCAGCCCGGCAGTAGGAGCTGCCACCGCCCCTGGGGCGGTGGCGAATATAGTCTGATATCTATCCAGATCGAGCTGGCGAATGTCGGCTTCACGCCCGCGGCTGTTTTTGCGCTTAATATAAGGCGGCAGAGGCGCCTGCCCCGCCTGCCTGATTATCTCCTCTGTTAGTTGCGACGGGCCGAGGTCTATCAGAACTCTCTTCTGCCCGTCGTTGCCTGAAATGACATCAAGAACCTCAATCTGTTGCGCTTGTCCGTTCTCCGATGATGCCGGCTGGTCGGGATATACGAGCGTGAGCCTCTCCCCGGCAAAGAGCTTTCGCAAGGGCTTTGCCAGCGCCTGCCAGATGCCGGTATTCTTTCCATCCGGGAACAGCAGAAGGAGGCTTACTCGGCCGCCCGAGCTGCGTCTGGCTTCTAGCCGCGCGGGCAGAACGCGCGTGTTGTTGGCTACCAGCAGGTCTCCGGGCCGGAGGAGTTCTGGCAGGTCGCTGAATTTGTGATGCGACAGGCTGCCCTCTTGCCTGTAAACTGTGAGCAGGCGCGATGCCTCACGCAGCGGCAGCGGCTTCTGGGCTATAAGCTCTCCCGGCAGCTCATAGTGGTACTGGCCCAGAGTCGAGGCATCAGGATCTTTTCCTTTGTCCATGAATCTCAATTTGTCCATGAATCTAAAGCAGACTGTCTTAAATTCTGCACGTCAGCTAGGCTTTCAGCAGGCTGTCATCGCTGGTCTCGAACCCATGCCTGAAGCCCGGGCAGAGCTCGAGCTCTGGCTGGCTGCCGGTTACGCAGCCGGCATGGAGTACATGAGGCGCGACCCTAATTTTAGGGCATCACCGGCTCTTCTGTGTCCGACTGCTCGCTCAGCCATTATAGTTTCGGTCAGCTACTACAGCGATCCGCCACCGGACCCGGGACCTGCCTGGGGGCGGGTGGCTCGCTATGCCGTGGGCAGAGATTATCACTTTGTCATCCGGCAGCGCCTGGCTGAGTTAGCTGGTCGAATTGAAGAGGCAACCGGCCGACCTGTCATGCGCAGGACCTATACCGACGATGTCCCTCTCCTGGAGCAGAGGCTGGCGGCGCGCGCCGGGCTCGGCTTTATCGGCAGGAACACGCTTATAATCGGACCGAAGCTCATGGGGTCTTACCAGGTTATCGCCGAGCTCTTCACCGATCTTCCCCTGGAGCCTGATGAGCCCTATACGGGCACCTGTGGCAAGTGCTTTCGCTGCGGCAGTGTCTGCCCGACTGGCGCAATTGTGGAGCCGGGGCAGCTGGACTCCAACCTCTGCATCTCTTATCTGACCATCGAAAACAAAGGAGCCATACCGCTGCAACTGAGGGAAAAGATAGGCAGCTGGGTGTTCGGCTGCGATCTCTGCCAGGAGGTCTGCCCTTACAATCAACGCCCGCCCGAGACACCCTGGCAGGAGTTCCGGCCGGAGTCAGGCGTCGGGCACTATCTCGAGCTTACAGCGCTTCTTAAAATTGCTACCCAGGCCGAGTTCAAAGAGCAATTCGCGCACACCTCTCTTACAAGACCAAAGCGTCGCGGGCTTCTTCGTAATGTGCTAGTTGTGATTGGCAATAGGCTTCCCCCAGACGGCATTGATGCTCTCATCCGGTTTGCTGAATCAGAGTCCGATCTTATGCTTAAGGAGCATGCTGCCTGGGCGCTGGCGCGTTACGACACCTATAGGGCCAGGCAGGCTGCTGAAGCGATCTACAGGAGTCTGAAAGCCGGAGAGAGTAAAGGGATGATTGCAGCATACATGCCTTAAGACAATGGGCTCAACTGCTATAGCTGAGACCAAGTGTTCATGGTCGGTAGCAAGAGACTCTTTGAGTATGCGTGAACTCTTTCATTCATTGTTCTTATTCTTCAGCGGACTGATCTTCATCTACGTTACGCTAATGGAATGGGAACGTTTTTATCGTGAGATTTGCAATGGACCGTACAAACTGTTGTTTGTAGCTAGAGTCATCGGTAAGGTTTATTTCCGTCTCTTCATTTTTAGCATCGGTTTGATAATGACAGTTTGTGGCGTTGTCTTCTCTGCTGCCTGGTTGGAGATCGGAAAATGAAAAGTCGATGATACGAATTGAAACTGTGATGAAGACCTGCCCATCTTTGGCTATTGGACCCTGAGATGGAGAAAGTTGATGCCGCGGAAGCCGTGAAAATCGTCGTCGAAGGCAACCAAGCGGAGCTGCCCTGCAGCAGCAAATGCAGCTAGATAAGCGTCCGTCCACTTTCCACCTCTAAGATTGAATTGCTGCGACCAGCCAGCCAGCAACTCATCGAGTCCTGCCGGCTCGTGCCGGAAGGAGATGCGTGGCTGGGATAACCAGGTGGCAAGCGCTTTCCAGGCAGAGGCCCCATCCAGAGCTGCCTTGCCGAGAATCTGTGTGTTGGTGAGGCAGCGCAAGAGTGACAGTGCTGTGATTCGGCAGAAGATAAGCTCCTCGGACGCTTCCCTGTCCCAATAATGGCGTGCTCGCCTATGGTGCA
>CAYPBX010000159.1:0-6279 GCA_964409075.1 uncultured Candidatus Obscuribacterales bacterium | reverse complement strand
AAGGAAGATCGCTGAATTGAAAGGTACGTCCTGAACAGCCGATTGAACCAGCGTTCTTGCTTGTTGTGTTGTCTGAAAGGCCCGGCAAGAGGTCAGATGCACCATCTGGACTCTTGCCTTGCACTGGAAAGGAAGATTAATTATGAAGAGCGGGAGCAGTTTTTCTGCTCAGGCCTGGCAACTTGCTTCTTCAATCAAGGAGCGAGCGGTACTGCTTGACGCTTGCTTGGTAAATGGCAGATGGGCATGGGCACAGGAAGTTGCTGGGGAGATTGCACAACTAGCAGCCAGTTTGCAAATGGTTTTACCAGAGGCTGGCAGCGGCGACAGCACCAGTAAATCTGCTGGCGATACGACAAAGCGCAGGTGGATTCCACCGACTGCTGCCCAAGTGAAAGAGACGTTACTGTCTATGATTGGCCAGCGAGCGCTTGCTGGTGGTACGGGACCGCTAATTCTTTGTACTTTCAACGGTTATCATCTAAAGAAGGAGAAGGCTGAGCGCCTGGTCGAGCCGCTACTGGAACTCATGCGGCGCGCGCACATCATCTTTGTGCAAGAATCAAATGTTGATGCTCTGCGCTTTCTGGCTCGCGCTGCCAAGTATGGACTTAATGCCAGCCATCGCAACTCGCGCGAGCAGGCCTGCGGCTTCCTTTTCCATCCGCGCATCCAGTGGTTATGCCATGCGCCTTTCTACCACGACTACCTGCTTGATGTTCCCGGACATCCAGAGCTCAAGCAGACACTGCGGCCAGCCCTTCAGCGGCGAGTAAAGGACCTCGCCTCCGGCCTGGTGTTCGACATCATCAATATCCACGGAAAGTCGAATGTTGGTGGCGCTGAAGAGACCAGGCCAATCAGGCGACAACAGTTCGAGCTGATGGTTGCTGAGCTGGCGAGGCAGGAGCAGAGCTCGCCCTACTACCTGCCGCGCGAGGTTGTGGGTAGCACTGCCAAGCCTGATCCGGTAGAAGAGCTGGCGCCGCTTGGTCCTGTCGTCCTTGGTGGGGACTTTAATGCTCCGCTGGAGCTGCCGGAGACCACGGAGATCGAGCCGCTGCTCAAGGCAGGCTTGAGCCTGTCGCGCACGCCTGATAATCGTTGGACCTATCGTTATCGCCTGACGACAGGTGGGCAGTTCGATGGCTTCTTCACGCGAGGTTTTGGCGATCGTGCGGGGAGTTTCTGGGTGCCGGCTTGGCCCTCATCACGGCGTGATGCAGCCTTCTACCGAGAGGTGAGTGATCATCTTCCTTGCTTCCTCGAGATTGCTGTTCCAGAACCAGGTCCATCAACAACAGACAGCCCGGCGGTTGAAGCCGAAGAGGCGCCGGCGGGCAGCTCTGTACACCCTTCTGAATAAGGATCTGCTATGGCACGAAAACGTAAAGGCGCCGAGAGGCTCTCGCGCAGGCCGCCAGTTGCCAGCTTGACAGATTATTTTGGCTCTGGCACCGACAGCAGCTGCTGGACGCTGCGCCTACGCATCGCGGACAAGCCAGGAATGTTTGGCAGGGTGACTAGCCGCATCGGAAAGTTTCAAGTAGACATCGATGCTGTGGACATGGTCGGACAGGAAGAGGGCTTTGTCGTGCGCGATATAACGATCATAGTTCCATCATTTGAGCAGGGACAGGCGATGCTCGATGCTCTTCGCCGTATGCACGGTGTCTCTATCGTGCATGTCTCTGACCGCGTCTTCCGGCTGCATCTGGGTGGGAAGCTCAAGATGGGCGGCAGAGTACCGATCAACAATAATCGCCAACTCTTCGGCGATGTATATACGCCGCGTGTTGCGCAGGTGTGCGAGGCGATTGCTGCCAACCCGGAAAAGGCCTGGGCCTTGACTCAAAAAGGCTCGACTGTGCTGGTGGTTACCAACGGAACGCGAGTTCTAGCTTTGGGTGACATCGGGCCAAAAGCAGCAATGCCCGTAATGGAAGGCAAGGCGATGCTGTTTGCTGAGTTCGGCGGTGTCAACGCTGTGCAGCTTTCTCTTGACGCTCGCGATCCCGAGACTTTCATCACAGTGGTGAAGGCTGTGGCTCCTAACTTTGGATTCATCAATCTGGAGGATATCCAGTCGCCGGACTGCTGGGAGATTGAGCGCAGGCTCAAGACCGAGTTCGACATTCCGGTCTTTCACGATGACCAGCACGGCACGGCCGTGGTGGTACTAGCTGCCACCTTGAACGCTCTCGAGATTGTGAATAAACGATTGTCCGAGATCAAAGTTGTGGCTTCCGGTGTGGGTGCTGCTGGCATGGCCTGCTCTAAGCTTTTGATTGCGGCAGGCTGCAAAAACATCATCGGCTTCAATAAGGGAGGAGCGGTCTACCACGGTCGTTCAAGTCTCAATGATCAGGAAAAATGGTTGGCTGCCAACTCCAATCCTGGTAACTTCTCAGGTACCCTGAAGCAGGCGATGTCTGGAGCTGATCTGTTCATTGGATTATCTGTTCCTGGTGTTATTGACGGCAAGGACGTTGCGCGAATGAACCGTGACGCGATCGTGTTTGCCCTGGCCAATCCAACACCCGAGATTCTGCCCGAGCAGGCCCTCAGAAATGGGGCTCGCATAGCGGGTACTGGTAGCTCCAACTACCCCAATCAAATCAACAACAGCCTCGTCTTTCCTGGAATTGCCCGCGGTGCTTTGCACGCGCGCGTGCGCGAGATCACAGACGAGATGAAGATCGAGGCTGCACGTGCTCTGGCTGCAGTCATCCCCTTGGGGAGTCTGCGCGAAGAGTACATCATCGCCGATATGTTCAACCCGGCTGCTCACAACGCTGTAGCGGATGCTATTGTGCGTGTAGCGCAACACCAGGGCCATGCTCGCCGAACCTTGCGGAAGAGGTAAGTGATTCTCTACAAGGCGTTTTGCATAAACCGTTCTGTTGGCTGCTGGTTCCTCTCGGCAGCTATTCTTTGAAGCCGTTCTTGCCCCCGTGCTGTAGCTCATCTGTCTGGAGCAGGTCAGCTACAGCACGTTATTTTCTTTGGTGAAAGCAGAATCGGAGTAGTGCTAGAACGAGAATACGGATCTAGGAAGGCATGCGGTTTTGCGGAATATGTACAGGGAACAGAGTTGTGAATCGATTGCCCTTAGGATTTGCATTTACCTGGGCAGGTTGCCCGGCCCAGATCATGCTCGAGCATAAGTAAAAGAAGAACTGAAAATGAATGGCGACCGTACCGAACCAAGTTGTGACTGCAAGACAACTGGTTGTGGCTGTCTACTTGTTATATTGGCTTTGCTGATCATACTCTTCCCGTTCTGGATATTGGTGGGTATTTTCCTAAGCCATTACACTGGCTGGTAGGAGAACTTGAGTTTGAGCGGTGGACTTCAGCGCGTGCAAGAGATCATTCGTGCGGCTTTAGGCAAGACTAACGATTATGATCCATTGACAGAGGCTCGTGATCAGGCTCAATGGGTTGGTGTCCGGTGGGAGACACCTTTTTGTGAAAGAGCTACGAGGACGAGTAGTAGAGATGACACCAAAACAAATCTATCGACAGCCAGCTTGTTGACTGGCACACTGTTCTCTTCAAAAAAGTATTTTGCCAGAGTGCTCCCGGGGGGATTTGAACCCGCCGTTTCCGGATTGAGAGTCCGGCGTCCTGGACCGTCTAGACGACGGGAGCATGGCAGGGCCGCTGGGATTCGAACCCAGATCTACGGTTTTGGAGACCGCTATGTTGATTGAGCCGTTACACCACAGCCCTGTGGCTCCGGAGGCAAGATTCGAACCTGCAACCCGCTGATCATCCAAAGACAGCTGTGCGAGAGTTACACCACTCCGGATAATGGTGGAGCCGATGGGAATCGAACCCACATCTCCCGGGTGCAAACCGGGTGCTCTCCATTTGAGCTACCGCCCCAGAAAATACCCGCGGAAGGAGTTGAACCTTCGACATCCTCCTTGTAAGAGAGGCGCTCTACCGCTGAGCTACGCGGGTATAGGTATATGGCGGAGAGGGTGGGATTCGAACCCACGGTGCGCAATTGAGCACACGGCGGCTTAGCAAGCCGCTGCCTTAAGCCACTCGGCCACCTCTCCCTAATAGGACGCCCTGGAGTCGAACCAGGAACCCCGCCCGTATCAGGAGCGTGCTCTAAACCATTGAGCTAGCGTCCCGTTTTGATCTACACGGCAATACGATTCTGAAGTTCGTTTACTCCACAATAGGGATTGCCCGGCGCTTGTCGAGATACGGAAGAAAATGGTCTGGGAGACAGGGCTCGAACCTGCGACCTCCTGCTCCCAAGGCAGGCGCGCTACCAACTGCGCTACTCCCAGATTTGTGACAAGCCTCCAGTGGGACTCGAACCCACATGGCCTGGTTGGAAGCCAGGTATCCTGCCGATTGGATGATGGAGGCAAAAATGGGTGGGCGGGATTTGAACCCCCGATGTTCACCACACAGGGTCACGGTTTTACAGACCGCTCCCTTCAGCCGCTTGGATACCCACCCATGGGGTACGCGACGGGATTTGAACCCGTCCCTGGGGACTCACAATCCCCCATGCTGCCGCTACACCACGCGCACCATAAATGGTGCCGGGAGAGAGACTCGAACTCTCACGACCGGAGTCACTGCGTTCTAAGCGCAGCGCGTCTGCCAGTTCCGCCATCCCGGCATGCGGTCCCGAAGGGATTTGAACCCTCATCTTCCGCCGTGACAGGGCGGTGTCTTAGCCGGTTAGACGACAGGACCGATAGGGCCGGAGGTGGGAATCGAACCCACAACATGCGGCTTACAAAACCGCTGCTCTGCCAATTGAGCTACTCCGGCATGGTGCTCCCGGGGGGATTCGAACCCCGCGTCTCCGGCTTGAAAGGCCGGCATCCTAAACCGCTAGACGACGGGAGCGTACACAATCCGGAGGCAGGGCTCGAACCTGCAACCTGCTGATTCAGAGTCAGCCGTGCTGCCAATTGCACCACTCCGGAGTATGGTTAGGGCAGGAATCGAACCTACGACTCAGGGATTTTCAACCCCCAGCTCTACCTGCTGAGCTACCTGACCTCATGACGCTTTCTGAACCTCTGCAACGCCGCCTGCGCATGGTGGTTCTCTCTAGCCGGGACTAGAGCCTAATGGCGGAGAGGGTGGGATTCGAACCCACGGTGCTTAGCGCACGGCTGTTTTCAAGACAGCTGCCTTAAGCCGCTCGGCCACCTCTCCACAGCTCCGGAGGCAGGAATTGAACCTGCGACCAACCGCTTAACAGGCGGCCGCTCTACCGCTGAGCTACTCCGGATCGGGCTGGGCGACCACAAATGATCTGCCTGAGGCACAAGGCCAGATATGCAAATGCGCCGGACTAAAAGATCCAACATTTCTCGTAACACCAACGTGTCTGCGGAAAAATCTTTGGATCGGTCATTAAGCGCCGCGGATATTTATTTTTCGTTCCTGACTATAGCTGCCGATAGAAATTATTAACACAGCCTATAAAAGTTGGTGGCAATGGATCAATGGTTGACATCATGGGCTTTGCCCTATAGTAATTTGTCCATGCCTGCGCTAAGTCAACCCCAGGGCTGCCAGGTTTAATCTAATCGGACAAATCTACCCATGCACAACGGCATCTAGAACCTCCGCTTGATAACACTGCTGGAGCATACTCAGCAGCTGTTGCTACACATAGAGTTGTGTAGCCTCGAGAACCGATATGTCCTAACTGTTATTATCTGCGGGACTGTTAAGGATTAAGCTCTTGCCAGACCGTTCAAGTAGCGTAGTGCTGACTCGGCCAGAATAGCTGCTCCTATAGGTAGCGCGGATTCATCTATATCGAATGTGGGTGTGTGGAGTTTGCGCTGGTCGCCTGCTATCTCGGTGCCCAGCAGAAAATAGGCTCCGGGCATGTGTGCGGAGAGAAAGCTGAAGTCCTCTGCACCCATCTCCTGATCTGCTTCCAGCACATTCTCTGCACCAAGAAGGTCTGAAGCTGCTTGCCGTACCAGCCCAGAGAGCGCATCGTCATTTATTAGTGCTGGATTGTCCTTGCTGTAGATAATCGCACAGGATCCGCCCAGTGTATCTGCCACGCGGCAAGCTCTCTCCAGCTCTTGTTTAACTAGATCGCCTACCTCCTGCCTGAAGTAGCGGCAGGTGCCCGTGAGCTCTACCTCCTCAGCGATTATGTTGGGTCGGAAGGTAGAGCTTCTAATTCCTCCAATAGTGATGAGAGCAGGCTCAAGGGCCGATTTGCGCCTGGAGATGACAGTTTGAATCGACTGTACCACATGTGAGGCGAGA
>CAYPBX010000158.1:0-6309 GCA_964409075.1 uncultured Candidatus Obscuribacterales bacterium | reverse complement strand
CTTTATCTTCTCCCACTGCATAGAGAAGTTAGCCATCTCCTCAGCAAACTCAACGCCGATATCCTCGACATCAGAGCGCATGCTGCGAAACTTAATGAGCATAGGCAGCGCTGATTTGCCATCCATTATCTTGCGGATCTCGACCAGCTTGCCATGCGCCCGATCCACCAGGTGATTGACTCTGTCCAGCGTCCGTTTGTCTAAGCCGCTGGACTCACTCAAACGGTCAAGCCTGGCTTTAACCTTCGGAATTTCCACCAGCGCCCGATCGTAGCGCTTGAGGAACTTGTGCTTACGCGTGGCTACATAAGCAGCCAGGCTGTAACCGCTCTCATAGCTGTAGAAGATCAGGCGGTTGGCGCACTCGACGATTGCGCGCGCCTCTGCCTCGCGAGCCGTCTCAATCTCAGCCTGCTGTACCTGAAGCGTGAGAGTGCCCACAAAGAGAACCTCGAGCAGAAGCGGAAAGCCCACGAGGATGAGCCCTTTGTGATACAGCTTCAAGTCCGATCGCAAGAGACCTTTAAACAAGGAGGGTTTACCTTTTAGATACAGTCCCATAAGGATCAATTACCCATATGTAAGGCCAGATCCTCACCTGAGCCGCCGTCCGCCAACCTAAAACGTCACGCCCGTGCAGGCAGGCAGAGGATTCTGAGGAAGAATCCGCAGCCGAGCGGGATGGGCGCGGAGGCGGCGAGGAACGAAGAGCCTAAGAGACTTTCTGATGTGACGCAAATGCAGAGAGGCGGAGCGCCTGGGCCCACAGGCGCGCAGCCGAGCGGGATGGGCGCGGAGGCGGCGAGGAACGAAGCCGCCGGAGCGCATACAAATACAGAAGGCTCAACGGCTGGCTTGAGCCGCCTCTGCCCTGTTAAGGGACTGAAGAACCAGGGGCAGATAGGTACTCACGACCTGTCGATGGGCAATATAGTGTGGTGTGGCTAGAGTCGTGTGCTTGAAAACTACGGGGTTGGACATTATCTCCTCGACGCTCATGACCTTTGTCGGCAGCTCTGGCTCAACAAAGACTGATCCTTTCTCGATTCCCTTTTTAGCCAGCATCTGCTCGAGAAAAGCAAGCTGTGCTCGGCTGTTGGTCTGAGTGTCAAAATAAAAATTGCGATACTGCTTATCTCCGCCGGCAAGTGCCTCCAGGTTGTCCGCCAGCCAGGTGTCAAAGGCGCTGGCCCGGTAGAGCGAGTCGAAAAGCGTAAGGCTTCTAACTTTCTCCTCCAGGCTGTTGGCATAAATCTCCGTCATTGAAGCCTTCCAGCCACCGGAGAAGGTCATGATATGGAGCGCTGCCAGCTCGTCTACTTTGAGGTCCCGGGTCTCCGGCACCCGGCTCAAGATCTCCTGGAGCATCTTGCGGAAGAAGCCTGGCTCATGGAACGGTCCAGCCTCCTGACTGTATGCCCTGGGATTCCTTGCCCACTCAGGGAGCACCAGCACGCAAGCATCTGGCATGTGGATCACATGGCTGTCAAACTGCCATATGCTCCAGGTATCCTCACAACCGGTCGTCAACCCGTGATTGAAAACAATAAGCTCCAGAGGAGCTGCCGGATCAAATCCAGGCGGCACATAAACGACAGCGTCCGCCTGACTGTGGTTGCCTGTGCGATAGGTAAGACGACCGATGCGATAAAGCTTGCCTGACTGCCGAGTCTCCACGTCAGCCGGCACAGCCCCGCTTACGAAAGATCCGCCCATCGCTATCCAGACAGCAATCGCCAGGACAAAACAAACACCTGGCCTTGCCCGCAGGCAGGCAGGAGCGATGAATCTGCCTGGCATGGAGAATTTATTAGCACCTGTTGAGGCTTCAGGAATCGAGGACATAAGCAAACACCAGCGGTGCAACTATACTGGCATCCGATTCAATCACAAATTTGGGAGTATCTGGCTCTAGCTTAAACCAGCTGATTTTCTCGTTAGGCACAGCCCCGCTGTAGGACCCGTAAGAGGTAGTGCTGTCGGAGATCTGGCAGAAGTAGCCCCAGAACCTGCATTGGCGCTGGAGATCCTGCTTGATGAGCGGCACGACACAGATGGGAAAATCGCCGGCTATGCCGCCGCCAATTTGAAAGAAGCCGACCGGGCTTTCCTTGCTGCTGCCCAGATACCAGTCAATCAGGTGCTCCATCTGCTCCGTGCCGGACCTGACGATATCGTGTCGTTTCAGGTCGCCCCGGACAACGCCGGCAGCAAACATATTGCCGAGCGTCGAATCTTCCCAACCGGGAGTGTATATGGTCAGTCCGCGTTGGCAGGCTGCCACCACCCATGAGTCAGCCTGATCGATCTCGTACATGCTCTCCAGGCAGCCACTTTCAATGAGTTGATAGATGTATTCAAAGGGAAAGTAGCGAGATCCGGCGCGATCAGCAGCCTGCCAGCGCTCCATAAGCGCACGCTCGATGCGGCGCAGCGCCTCCTGCTCAGGGATGCAGGTGTCGGTTACCCTGTTCATGCCCTGATCCCGCAAGGCGATCTCGTGTTCTTGTGAGAGATCCCTGTAATGCGGCACGCGCTTGTACTTGTTGTGAGCAACCAGGTTGAAAATATCCTCCTCGAGATTGGCGCCGGTAGTGCTTATGGCATGCACCTTCCCCTTGCGGATCATCTCCGCCAGAGTCAGGCCAATCTCGCCTGTGCTCATGGCCCCTGCCATGGCTAGCAGCATTCTGCCGCCCCCTGCCAGATGTCGCACATATGCCTCGGCCGCATCAACTGTCACAGCAGCATTGAAATGGCGGAAGTTGTGCTTGAGAAAATCCTTGACGCCCGTCTTGAGTCCACCTTTTGTTTCTACCGTCTGCATTGGCTTTCACCCGGCTTGGCATGGGAGTCCGACCAATATTACACGAGATGCCAGCGAAACCAGGCGCCAGGCCAGAGAAGGTTTCAGCCTAATAACTAATCAAAAGTACTAGCCAGGACTCAGCGGCAGTCTCCGCGCACATAGCTGTTGCTACCTGCCACGCCTGATTGATCACGCCCCGATACCTTGGCTTCGATTACCTGCTCATCCTTACTTTCGCGTGCAGACGCTCCTCTGTAGAAGCCCCAGTACGTGGGACCCACGCGCTTTGTGGTTCCAGGTGAATCTGGCAGCTGGTTGTTGGCAAGGATCACGAACACCGTCAGCACTACGGCGCCGATGAAATAAAAGGCCTGCAAGGCAAAGAGAAGCGAGTCCATATCGTTTTTATGGCGTTCTTGTTCCCAATCGTTGGCTGCGGCCTCGGGACGCTCTGCTCTGGCAGAGGGTCCCGAGCGCGCAGGCAGCCTCTTGACCTCGGTCAAGGGTATAAGCAATCGCCCCAGCTGTCCATGGGAATTGCACCACTTAAGCAGCATGGTCAGAATCTTAGATTTGCCTCATCACGGCCCGACGACATTCAAGCCAGGCAGCGCCTCCTCGATGGACTGTATGCCTTCTGGTGTCACGGCTGTACCGGTGACGATCAGCTCTTTGAGCCCGGACAGGCCCTTGAGCTGGTACAGTCCGACATCGCTCAATCTGGTCTGTCCCAGCTCCAGCGTCTTCAGTCCAACGCTTTGCTTCAGCTGACTCATGCCCTCATCCGTTAGAGCAGTTCCTGTCAGGCGCACCCAGTGAAGATGGGGGAAGTTTGCCAGATGTACCAGTCCGGCATCGGTAACCAGCGTGTACTCTAAATCGAGTACCTCAAGTGAGTCCAGATGCGCCAGGTTGGCCAGCCCCGCATCGGTAATGCCAGTGCCCTCGAGGTCGATTATTCTTAAATTCTTCATGTACTGCAGAACTGCCAAGCCAACATCGGTAATCTTGGTCGCCTCCAGATCCAGCACCTCCAGTTCATCGAGTCTTTGCAGCTGAAGAAGCCCGGCATCTGTGATGTCGGTTGCAGCAAGAGATAGGGACTTCAGAGCCTTCATGCCAGCAACATAGGCCAGCGCAGCATCGAACTCCTGCCCGTCAGGAACCGCCTGCCGGTAAGCTTCAGGTTGCTGGCCTTCCGTCTGCCGATCCTGGAGGATATTCATATGCCCGAGCTCGAGCTCACTCAGCCCGGTAAGCGCTCCAAGCGCCCTCAGCTCGTCCAGCTTGACGATCACGCCATAGAAGGAAAGCGCATACAAGTCCTCCGGCTGCATTCCCGCCAGGCAACTGAGATCCGCAGAACCATGCTTGCTGATTGCCAGTTTCACCCGGCAACCTGCCGGAACGGTCACGGCTCCCCTTGCCTGACCCAGATAAGTAGGCATGACTCCCTCCACGAGGAAGATGTCCCCCAGTGAGTAGAGATCGGGAAATTTGAGGGTCCTGGTATCGCTCATCGTTCTGCCTGCCGTCAGGCACAATCGATCCTTACGTACCACGGGGACTGCAAGCATAAGCAGATCTGCAAATCCTCACACGCCTTGCCTTCTTTTGCAGACTTTAGCCTGCATGCTTAAGGAATGAGCCTGTCCTGCTCTGCCGTCAGGCTAAGATAGTCTGCTCTAGCCTTTGGAGTTGAGCTTTGGCAACCAGCTACGATGCTCTAATAGTGGTCTCCTTCGGTGGTCCGGAAGGAAAGGCCGATGTTATGCCCTTTCTGGATAATGTGCTGGCGGGCAGGAACGTGCCTGATGACCGCAAAACTGAGGTGGCTCGGCGTTACGAGCTTTTCGCTGGTGTCAGCCCGCTCAATCAGGAGATCGCAAGACTGATTGCGGCGTTAAAGCAGGAGCTCGGCACCCGAGGCTGGGAGCTGCCGATTTACTGGGGCAACCGAAATTGGCACCCGTTCCTGTCCACCACGGTAGCGCGGATGGCAGCCGACAGGATCAAATCGGCGCTGGCTTTCGTAACCTCTGCCTACGGCTCCTACTCCAGCTGCAGGCAGTACCTAGAGAACATCGAAGCGGCCAGGCAGGCAAGCGGCCAGGTCGCCCCTGCAATTGACAAGATTAGAGCCTTTTTCAATCATCCCGCCTTCATAGCTGCCTGGAGAGAGAGGCTTGCCGAGACACTCGCACTGCTACCTCTCCCCAGGCAGGAGGCAGCGCTGGTAATCTTTACTGCCCACAGCCTCCCGCTTTCCATGGCCGCCTGCTCACCTTATCAAGCACAACTGGAGGAGACAGCACGTCTTGTTGCAACCGGCTTAAGGCTCAACTCCTGGCAGCTCGCCTTCCAGAGCCGCAGCGGCCATCCTGGGGAGGCCTGGCTTGAGCCTGACCTGCTTGAGGTAATCCGCCAGGCCCGTCGCAAGGCGGTGGATGACATTGTTCTCTGCCCGGTTGGCTTCATTTGCGACAATCTTGAGATCCTCTACGACCTGGATGTGGAGGCGGGCGAGCTTTGCCGTTGCCTGGGGATCGGCTGTCTGCGTACCCACACAGTTTGCCGGAGCCCGATTTTCATAAATATGGTGGCAGACCTTGTCCTGGAAAGATTGGCAGGGGAGCCACAACTGGTCGTCGGTTCGCTCCCTCCTTCTCCTGGCTGCTGCCCGCCTGACTGCTGTCCACGCCAGGCATAAGGTAAGGAAAGCTGAGGAAAGACCGCCTGGCAGATAGATGCTCTCCGGAAAAGCACAGGTGGAGGTTATCTGTTTCCAAGTTTGAGTAAGGCTCGGGCGCCTACCTGATAATCTTGAAAGCCAGCGCTGTGTTTCCAGGAAGCGATCGGCATACACAGAAGCAGCACCGGCCAGTTGGGGTGAGGATGAAAGCAGGACAGTCTTTATTAGCATTGACGGTGCTCCTTGTTTCTGGCAACGTCCAAACCCTTGCCCAGGGCCCTTCTGCTAAGGGCGATCCCTGGGAAACACGCCAGTCCACACCACATTACAGCCAGAACACGCGCAGGACAAGGAGCGACGATGACAACGCCAGAGGAGATGATTCTTTCTTCACGGGCCGAATTAGCGACGGGTCCAACAGGCTGGTACCGCACACAAGAAGCGATTCAGGAAGAGACTGGGTCGCAGATTCCAGCCGTGACTTCACCACCGGTGGCACCTGGGCAGGCTCAGGTGAGACCCTGGAGGACAGGTGGGAGCGGGCCGTCAACCGAGCCACCAACCCTGATCTCTGGCAGAGCCAGTCTGGACCAGGCCCGGTGCCCCAGACCAGCGCCAGGCAGAGAAGCGTCGTGTCACCGACAAACAGCACCACTCCCCCCCGGCTCCCGCCTGGCACAATTTCCAGAGTGCCAGGGCACGGCGATGGAGAGTCAATATTATCGACCAATACCGATGGCAGCTTGACTGTGATTCCTGGTGAAGCACGGGCAGCCGACGGCAGCCCGTGCTTCACCAGGAATCACAG
>CAYPBX010000157.1:4673-6312 GCA_964409075.1 uncultured Candidatus Obscuribacterales bacterium | reverse complement strand
GAGTACTTCCTGGGCAGCCGAAATCATGTCCGTTTGTTGAAGAAAGCCGGATACGGGAAATTGGCCCTTTGGGATGTACGGACCAAGTCCTGGGATCAGGAACGCTTCCAGTCACGTTGCGCAGGTTGCCACACTACCGCCTACGACTCCGACGCGAAGACCTACGCCTACGTCGGGCTGGAGTGCTACACCTGCCACGGCGCGGTCCCGATGGAACACGCCGTAGATCTGCAGCCGGCCTTCCTGGGCAAGCGGGTGTGGAGCTGCCGAAAGCTCGCCCAGGTGGATCGGGTAGCGTACTGCCTCCAGCGCTTGTCCGGTCCTGACAGCTCTTTCGTAGGCAAAAGGCAAGGGCTCCGCCTCACCCTCAGGAGAGGACAGCTCGGCCGTGAGCAGTGCTACATCGAATTTGACGAGTTGGTCGCGCTGGCGGACGAAGCTGGGATGAAGCTCAATCTTCCATACCGGGTAGATATTGCCGGAGAAGGGGAACTCGACAGAGACCTCCAGAGGCGACTCGACAAACTCCTCGACGACGTGACCGCACGTGATGAGCTTGCCTTCCCCGGCAAGCCAGGCCTGCCCGATTATGGTTTTAGCGGCTCCATCACGCCGGACGACATGCGCTAAGGCTGGCGCGAAGTACTCTGGATCTGCCACCGGCAGAATAGTTGTCTTTGGGCTCAGCGTTCTGGCCACGACCCGTCTTTCTCTCCCGAGGTGGAACCGGCCTAGAACGGTCGATCGGCCTGCCTATAACATACAGTTTAGCAGCCGCGTCAACTCGACAGCACTTGCACTGTGCGCGGTATCACCGGGCCCTGGCATGCGGGCCGAAAATGGCTCGTACCCGGTACTGACTGGTCGGAGGCAGGCCATGCTTCAGTGGTAAATGCAAATTCGAAAACATCGATGTTTGCTCTCGAGAGGACCAGGGATGGCAGGGGCGGCGGCGCTGCATTTTAAAAGCCAAGGAGATATCATATTGCAGGCCGCCGGCGCAGCGCTGCCGCCTCTCGGTAGGCTGCAACTCTCAGCCCGGAGTTCTTCACCTGGTGGACTGCCCTGGGCGCTAGCCTTTGATCCGACCGTGAGCCTCTACCTTTTTGGGGGTTTCCCTTGTTATCGAGCAAGACCAAGCTCAATGAAGCGCTTGAGATCGCCCCGGAATGGGCGCCGATCGCTGGCCGCCTCGGGGAGACTGGCGAGTCATTGCTCTTTGCGCTTTTCTGTCAGCTGGGTGCGCAGGAGATCTATAAAAAGGCGCTTTCATTAACGGGCACGCAGAGGAAGCGCTTCCTGAAGCTAGTGGCCGACGGTTATTTCCAGCCTCACCTGGCCAAAATGGTGAGCGTAAGCCAGAACCTGAGGCGGTTCTGGTACCAGCGGCGTGTATCGAGCCGGGAGCAGGACGATTGGTCGCTGTCTTTCTCCGTCGAGCTGGGGAGCAAACTGGAAGGCGCCCTTGCCAAGCAGTTGGAGGCAGAGACTGACGACGGTTTCAAGGTGCTCCTGCCTGGCTATCTGCAGCGGTCCGTTCACAATGCCGTCATTGATTTCATCCGTCAGGAGACTGCCTGGGAGAGACACACGCTGCAGGATCGCTACCTCGATCCGGAGATGGATGATCCCCGCGAGG
>CAYPBX010000157.1:0-4663 GCA_964409075.1 uncultured Candidatus Obscuribacterales bacterium | reverse complement strand
GGCGTCCCGAGCATATTGTGCTCTCGGCTGAGAAGGTCCGCGATCTCAACCAGCTGCGCCAGGAGCTTTCTGAGATGATTGCCGACAAAAGCTTGCCTGCTGACGCGCTTGCGGTGGTCGATCTGATCTTCGGGCTAGGGATAACCGATCAGGCTGCTGCCGGTCAGGAGATAACCATGCGCGAGTGCTGCGAGAAGCTGAATATTCCAGGTGAGACGCAGGCCAGGAAAATAGCTCGCTGTCAGGTGCTCCTCGATAAGGGGCTTGATCTCATCCGCCAGCGCATCCGGGCGAAGCTGCCTGCCCTTGTGGAGAGCTGGCAGGGCGAGATTAACGTCAACAGCTCCTCCAGGCGCGAGCTCAGTCAGCAGCTCGGGCTAACCGAAGCCGAGGTGGCCAGACTCATCGCCGGGCGCCAGTATGCCTTTCTGGAGGAGCTCTCGGACAAGGGTGTCTTGAGAGCAGAGAGGCTAAAGGAGATTGCCCAACGTGGTGCAGTGGCAGCCCTTTTACCTGTGGACTTAAATGCAGCCACTGTAAGGGACATGATTGACATCCTTGGCTTGGATAAGGCTCTGGCACAAAGGCTGGCGGCAGAAAGACCCTTTGCCAGCCTGAACAATCTTGTCAAACGAAACCTACTCGACGCCAACCAGCTCTCTGTCCTGATCGACAACGGAGCAGTTCTCAAAACCCGCACGGCAGATGCAAAGCGCATAGATCTCAACAGCGTGGGACTGGAGGAGATTGTGCGCGAAGGGGTAACGCCAGAGGCAGCCCAGAGGCTTGTTAAGGGTAGACCGTTTATAACCTGGATGGATCTGGAGGAGTTTGTTGGTTCCGAGTGCGCTGAATGGGGGATTTTGCGTCAGAAATTCTGTCTTGGGCTCCTGCCCGGCTAATTGTTCCGGCCCCCGCGTAGAGGGTTACGGAAGCCGTCGACAGGGCGACGGACTCCGGCAAACCGGACAGGACATTAAAACAGGTATGGGACAATGATGACGACAGTTGAAATTTGCGCTGAAGTTGCGCGTATTTATCAGAAAAGATCCCGGCAGCTGGGGACGCCATATGCTGCCGAGCTAGCCAGATTGATAGTCGAGGAGATGATCATCAATGAAGATGCACAAGGATCATTCCTTATTGCAGGCGATGGAAGCTTGAGTTCCGATGATGCTCTCGTACAGGCCTTGGGCGTAAACGATATTAATGTAAATGGTAGCCATATAGATATCAGAGTATTGGATGCCGAAGGCTCAGTCTCGATCGACTCTGCTCTTGTAGGTACAAGCTATCTTGCCAATGGCTCTCTGGTAGTGCGGCTATCTGGTCCATTGACCGGCGAGATTTGTGGATATATTTCAGGCACCGACTGGCAGGCTGCCCAGGCAGCGGCAGGCAAAGCTGGACGCGTATCTGTCAGCCGTCCAACTGCTGCCGCCGTGAATCTGGCAGCGCTCCTGGGACAGTTAAACCCGAGGTCTGTCGAAATTGAGGGCGTGCCAGTTGTGTCTGATGCGGAGCTTATGCTTATGGTTGTCCAGCGAAACCAGCTTGACGGCGCTCGCACCCGGCAGATTGCCGAGGCGCTTATCGCCAGTCAGGAGCTGCGAGGCAGGCTGACAAGCATTGCCAAGCGTTGGTCCCGGGGCACGATAGCCAATCTCATGAGCGAAGCTGGACAGTGGGCAAGCAGAGTTGAGAAGCTTGTAGATCGTCTTTATCCCCGCTTTTCCAGGCTTAGCCGGCAAGAGGTAAGGGAGATCGTGGTTGCTGTCGGACAGGAGCACGGTGGTCAGCCAGACACGCCTGGCTTTCGCAAGGCTGTTTTGGCCTACCTGACTGAAGCCGAGCTGGCAAAGGAAGCGATCCGCTGCGATCGGCAGCGGATGAGCAGCATGGTTTCCCGTGTGCTGGCTGGCATCTCGCCTCTGGAGGCAGTACGAGAGTTTGTCCGCTCCAAGGTGGCTGTCGATATTGCTCTTGCGATCAGGCAACGGCGCCAAGATGTGGGGGGCTTTCTCGAGGCAACTGCCGAGGAGCTAGGCGCAGCCTTCCAGCAACTGGCTCTTCAGCCTGTCTACGCTACCCACAGCAAAGAGGAAGGTCTGGAGGCGATTAACGAGGCATTGTTGATGCTCCAGGCTGGTGAGCTGGCCGAGAAGGTCAGAGATATCGAGTCGGAGATGATCGGTTCGTAACGCCGCCAGGTTACCCTGGTGTTAAGCGGAGCGCTGGCGCAGCAGCAGCCTGAGCGCTTAAGGTAAAATCGCCTTGATGACAGAAGCTCGCAGGCACTCTCTTCAGGCATGCAACAAATGTGGTCAGGCAGGGGATCCTTCCCTGCCGTACTGCATGCAGTGTGGCTCGAAGTTGCAAGGTGATGGCGATGACTCGGGTGGCCGCTGCCGCGCTTGCAACCGCCGTGATCCGCTCAATGTAAAGTACTGCGTCTTCTGTGGCGGGCAGGTTGAGCAGGGCGAGGGCAGTGCCATCGGCAAGACGGCCTCTGTTGCCAGCCGGCAGGCGCCGGAAGCTCACGCCAGCGCAACATCACCTCTGCGCCCAGGGGCGACAAGAACTGCCTGGTTGACCATCCGTTCTGCTTACCGTCCTCTCGCAACACTTCTGGCTTCCTACGGCATATCCAGTCTGCCGGGCGTGCTGGTTCTAGTTTCAGCAGCTGTGCTGGGCCTTACCAGCGGCTTCTTGCTCTCCCGGTTGGTTCTGCCCTCAGCTCTGGAGATATTTGTTGCCTCTTTGTCCTGGCCGCCTAGCGGTCTGGTCATATATACCAGCCCGTCACGAAGTAGAGTCCTGGTCACTGATGCCAGCGGCAAGCGCTTTGTGGGCGGGCAGACAGGCTCCCGCGGGGCGCTGACGATACCCGATCTGCAGCCTGGGTACTATCGTGTCACCATATCCTGTCCCGAATTCAAGACGGTCGAGAAAACTGTGGTTGTTAAGGCAGATCGTCCCTCAGTACTTGGCTTTCCCGAGCGGATTGAACTTCCCCCCGTTCAGCCGGTAAAGTAAGTTTAAGTTGGCAATCCCGCTGCCTGATGTTGTTGCCCTAAGGTTGGAGTTTTCCAGCTTGCCGGTTGTGCTCCTAAAAAGGGGAATGAGATCTGGTAGTGCACTTAAGGAAGCCGCAGGCAGGGCATGGCTGGAAGCACAATCGAGGACAGGATGAGGAGCTGCCCGACTTGCAGCCGGCTTCTGCCGGACCATGCCCGCTTCTGTCCTGTGGATGGAGCCGCGCTGCCAACATCGACGGCAGCCGACCAGCCTCAGACTGCTAAAGTCTGCCCGAGCTGCCGCAAGATCCTCCCTGGTTATGCTCGTTTTTGCCCGGTCGATTCGGCAGCGCTTAAGGATTACCTTCCTGACCAGGACAACCAGGAGGATCTCGCCTCCAGTATCTTTGACCGGCTTCTCGGTCAGACCATCGAGGGGAAGTACCGACTGGACAGCTATATTGCTCAAGGCGGAATGGCTGTGGTTTTCAAAGCTACGCAGGTGGCCATCGAGCGCCCCGTGGTGGTCAAGGTAATGCTGGATTACCTGCTCACCAACGAGAAGGCCATTCAGCGCTTTGAGCGTGAATCGAAGCTCACCGGACAGATAAACCATCCCAACGTCGTGCAGATATACGACGTTGGCAGGCTCGATGGTAGGAGGCCGTATCTTGTCATGGAGTACATTCCTGGAGTGACCTTGCGCGACCGCCTTGATGATGAAGGCAGGCTGTCGATTGCCACGGCTGCCATGGTCATGATTCAGACCTTGAGCGGGCTTGAGGAGGCTCACGGGCGCGGTGTCATTCATCGCGATCTCAAGCCGGAGAATATTCTCCTGCAGGAGCGAACCGATCGAGCCGACTGGGTCAAGCTGGTCGATTTTGGTATCGCGCGTCTGGTCGAGGGTAGCGAGCGGCTGACCAGAACAGGCATGGTCATCGGCACCGCCGAGTATTTGGCTCCGGAGCAGCTGAAGAATGTTGAGATAGATGTTCGAGCGGATCTCTACTCGGCAGGAGTGCTCTTCTTCGAGATGCTCACCGGGCGTCCACCATTTGAGGCTGACACCCTGGAGGCGCTGCTCTTGAAGGTGATTACAGACAGACCGCAGCCGCCCTCTACCTTGAGGGGAGATATCGAGGCAGGTGGACCGGTAGACTATGTGGTCAGGCGGTCGCTGGAGAAGGACAGGGAGAAGCGCTACCAGACGGCCCAGGAGATGCGTCTCGATATTCAGCAGGTATACAGCGGCCTGCTTAGGAGAAGAACTTAGGTGGTTGGAACTAGCCGCTCAGTCAAGCTGGTACTCCAACAGCACTTCTCGGGCATGTATTTAGTGGCAGCTTCTCTTCACTACCCTGCAAACCGAGCTCAGGTGAGTAAACTTTACTTATGCGATGCCGCCAGTCCTTTTTGCTGACCACCCTATAATGGTAGATGTTGAGAGCGGCTTAAGAGTTAAGGAAAGATGTTAATGATTGCAAGACGAAAGAAGAGAAGCTGGATATTGGCAGCTGCTAGCCTGTCTCTGGGAACGCTTCTCCTGACAGCCGCTGTGACCCTCGCGCAATCAGTAAGTAGTAGCAGCAGTACTGGTCCCAGTGGTCCCAGCGGTCCTTCCGGGCCGCCACCAGAGGTATTTG